>JAVHRE010000147.1:0-4705 GCA_036171495.1 Bacteroidales bacterium | reverse complement strand
CCCCCTTGTCAAATCCCTTCGGGATTAATACCGATGCGTAACATCAGTTAATAAAATAGTATCCGAAAAAATCTGAATAGATGAATCACTTACAATTTTTAATTTATCAACATAATATATATAACCATAATTTGTAAGTATATATACTTTTTTTTGCGGATTAATTATTCTCTCAACGGGTTCATCATATTTTTGAAGTATTAATGTTGGAATACTATCAGCGAAAGCGTAATAAGTTAATAGGCTGTGAAACAATATTATAGTAATAACTTTCATAAAACAATTACCTTATTTCTCCTTTAAATGCTCCCGAAAGATAAAAATGTGCCTGAATGCCAACAACATTATAATGTTTATTAATGCTGCCATAAAGCGATAATCCAAATCCTAAATCGTAAAATATTTTAAACGTATAATCGGCAATTACAACTAAACCCATTTCTGTAAAACCTTTGTATCTTTTTTCTCCAAGGCTATCTGTATCAAACAAATATCCTCCATAAGAATATGAAGGTCCTGCAAAAACTGAAATATTAGATTTTTGAGATTCTTTTCGCATTCCTGCTGCAATATACAGGTTGTTTAGCTTTTGTAATGACTTTTGTGTAAAAAATTTATCACTCGAAACATGATAACCGGTTTGTGCATAATAATTTTTTATTCTAAAAGAAAATGAAACGAAAGTGTTTAATTCAAAAGTTTTTGAAACTGTATTATAACCATATCCTTCGCCTATTTTTAGCCAACCACTACCTGGTTTGTAAACATCGTTTTTGATTATTATTTCGCTGTATGTACTGTCTTGTGCTTTTGCAATAACCGAAAAAAACGTACAACAATAAAAGAATAATACCAATATTTTGATAATTGTTTTCATTTCACATTTTTTTCATTTAAAACATAATTTGCTGCAACACAAAGTTCGTTATACCAATTTTCTCCAAACTTTCTAATTAAAGCTACTTTTGCAAATTTATAAATAGGTACCCCAATGTTTTCACCATTAATAATTGCAGGTTTACAAATATCCCATTGTTCGTAATTTATTGCTGTAAATGTTGAATATTTCTTTAATCTTATAGGATAAAGATGACACGAAATAGGTTTTTGAAGTTCGCATTTCCCTTTTTCAAAACTTTTTTCGATAGCACAAGTAGCTACACCATCAATGAATATTGTAAAAGCACATTCTTTCCCATTGTTTAATGCAGTTACCAAGTCGCCATCATTATCAATTGTAGCTACTCCATTTTTTTCAATTGTTTGTATAGATTGTTTTGACAAAAGACAAGATATTGAAGGCAATGCTTCTTCGATTGCTAAAATTTCATCGGGTTCTAATGGTGCTCCCGAATCTCCAACTATACAACAGGCACCTTTACATATACTTATGTTGCATAAAAAAATTTTCTCAAAAATATCTGAACTAACTATTTTGTCGTCAATTTGAATCATACCAGTATTTTTCCAGTCATTTCTTTAGGAATTTCTATTCCCATAATTTTTAAAATTGTAGGTGCAACATCGGCTAAAATTCCATCATCAATTTTATTAAATCGTTTTGAAATTAAAATGCAAGGGACAGGGTTAAGCGAATGTGCAGTATTTGGTGTTCCATCGTGATTAACTGCATAATCAGCGTTGCCATGGTCAGCCATAATTATTAATTCATAATTGTTTTTTATAGCTGTATTAACTACATCACCCACACAAGAATCAATTGTTTCAATAGCTTTCAAAATGGAATCGTAAAATCCTGTATGCCCAACCATATCGCCATTAGCAAAATTTAAACAAATAAAATCATGTTCTTTTTTGTTAAGTTCGGCAATTACAGCATCCCGAACAATTGGTGCGCTCATTTCGGGCTGTAAGTCGTAAGTGGCAACTTTGGGCGATGGTATCATTATTCTTTTCTCGTTTTCAAAAACATCTTCGCGACCTCCCGAAAAGAAGAAAGTTACGTGAGGATATTTTTCTGTTTCGGCAATTCTTAATTGATGTAATCCTAATCTTGAAATAACTTCACCTAAAGTATTTTGAACATTATCGGCATCAAAAAGAATATTAATATTTTTAAAAGACTCATCGTATCTGGTCATTGTATAATACTCTAATGGAATAGTTTTCATTCCGCTTTCGGGCATATCTTTTTGGGTTAATGCAATGGTTATCTCGCGTAGTCTGTCGGTTCTGAAATTAAAACACAAAAAAACATCGTTTGGTTTTACTAATCCTATAGGTTTTTGAGTTTCGCCAACAACTACTATTGGTTTTATAAACTCATCGGTAACACCTTCATTATAAGATTCCTGAATAGCGTTAATTATATTTGAAGTTTTTTTACCAATACCGTTTACCATTAAATCGTAACCAACTTTAACTCGTTCCCAACGTTTATCGCGGTCCATTGTGTAATAACGACCAACTAATGATGCAATTTTTGCAGTTGTGTTCTTTGTTTTTTCTTGAAGCTCTTTAATAAATTCTATGCCACTATGTGGGTCAGTATCTCTGCCATCAGTTAAAACATGAATAAAAACATTTTTTACCTTGTTTTCTTTAGCAAGCTCACACAATCTAACTAAGTGATTAATATGCGAATGTACTCCGCCATCGCTGACTAAACCAATTAAATGTAAATTTGAATTTCTTTCTTTTGCCGATTTAAATGCCTTTAAAAGCATAGCGTTATTGTCAATTGTTTTTTCCCTGATGGCTTTGTTAATTCTAACCAATTCCTGATAAACGACTCGTCCCGCACCAATATTTAAATGACCAACTTCAGAATTTCCCATTTGTCCATCGGGCAAACCAACATCTTCGCCACAAGTTAAAAGTTGTGAATGAGGATATTCGGAGTTTAATTTATCGAGATTTGGAGTATTTGCTGTATAAATTGCATCGGAATGAGATTTATCCCCAATTCCCCACCCGTCGAGTATTATAAGCATAAAGCGATTAATATTCATATCTTAATTTTTAAAAACAAAGATAAGCAAAATTTAGAAGTTGAAAGTTCAACGTTAATTGTTTGTGGTTTGGATTTTGTGATTATTCTGCTTCTTTTACCACAAATTTGGAAATTAATTTTTCTGTTTAGCCTTTCTTTATACTAAAAACGGGATAAAAACGACTATTTTTTTAAATCCCGGATTCCAAGTGGGGTACCTGCACAACTTGGGATGGTTCGGCTCTGCTCACCACAGGTTTACTTCGTGCACAGTATAATCTGATTTTAATTTAACTTTCATTATATTTGAAAAAAATATTTTTAATTTTGGTTTTGCTTATCAGATGTCTTTTGTAAATTTAAACAATATAACGCATGGCTTTAGACAACAAAAAAATAGCAGTTTTAATTGATGGCGATAATGCCGAAGTAAAACTAATTGACCTAATTTTAAACGAAGCAGCAAAATTTGGACGAGTAACAATAAAACGTATTTATGCCGACTTTACTACTCCACAAATGAATGCTTGGAAAAATCAATTAAACACAAATGCAATCAGACCCATTCAAAAGTTTGCTTACACAAAAGGAAAAAACTCTACCGATAGTGCTTTAATAATTGATATAATGGACATAATGCATTCGAAACTTGTTGATGGTTTTTGTATTGTTTCGAGCGATAGCGATTATACCGGCATAGCACACAGAGTTAGAGAAGAGGGTTATTTTGTTATGGGTATTGGGAAGTCGCATACTCCAGAAGCATTTGTAAAAGCTTGTGAAAATTTTACTTACACCGAAATCCTTACTCCTCAAACGATAGTAACTTCTAAGACGGAAGAAAAGCCAGCTAAAGAAAAACAGAACTTAAATAAGTTACAAACAAAAACTCTAAAGTTGGAAGGAACAAGAATTGTTGGTAAAATTGACTTGACAAACCTTGTAACTAAAAAGCCAATAGATATAGATATTGTAGAGAAAGCTTTCGAAATGGTGTATGACGCCATAACAGGATTAGCAACTGCCAGTCAACTTGGTGCAGCATTAAGAAAGGTTGACCCGACATTTGATATTCGTAATTATGGACACAATTCGTTTAAAAAGTTTTTAGAAGCACTTAAACCGCGATTTGAAATTGAATTTCGCGATGAAAAACAAGGTCAAACTATTCTTGTAAAGCGAGGGAAATAGCTTAACCAATATATACCCCAATCGTTTAGCAATTAGCTCCTTCATCAAACTAACTTTGTAGCAATATCCTCTAAATAAGCATATTTGCTTTTACAAAAAAAATATTACAAAGTAATAGTTATTTTAAAATCTTAAAATTTCTTAAAATTGTAATTAAGTAAAACAATACCAAAATAATTTCGTTAAAGCAAGTAATAAATACTGTCTTTATGAAACAAACTTTTGTTTATTCAGCTTTAATGTTAGCATTGATTCTAACAAGCTGTAAAAAAACGACACAAAATTTTGTGCCAAATTGCACAGGAACTGCAAAAACATTTGCGGCAGATGCTTTCCCCGTTATTCAATCTTCGTGTTTAAGTTGCCATTCGTCTAATAGTGGACGACCGCTTGATAATTACTTAAATATTGTAGCTGTAAAAAGTTCTATCAGGAGTAAAATTATTGATGGTAGTATGCCTCAAAGTGGGTCATTAACTGATGCTCAAAAAAATGCTGTGATTTGTTGGATTGATAATGGAGCAGCAAATAATTAAATTTAGACATTCAATTCGTTATGCT
>JAVHRE010000146.1:0-4744 GCA_036171495.1 Bacteroidales bacterium | reverse complement strand
TAACGGTGTGTGATTATACATTTTTCAATAGTATTTTCTAATTTAAGTGCTTTACATTTGTTGCTTTGAACAATTTTATTGCCATCAGTAACCACAAACTTTTTAACATCAGAAAATCTTTTAAAACATGAAATGGCATCGGGAAAAAGTGAAATTTGTGGAGTATGATTTCGATAAACCATTAATGATTTATTAATTAATGATTTGCTTTCAATTTTATAATTTTTAAAAATTATATTAAAAACATTGTTTCGTGACTTTAAAACCTGTTTATATAAATCAGAGTATATCTTTTCTTCACCAAGGTTATATTTCTGATTAATAAATTTCGCAACGGCACGGAATCCGCTTCTTACATACGAAAGTTCTTCGTAAAGTGTGTCGTCTAAATCAAAAATCAGTACCATTAATTATTATATCTTCGGGATAACGTATTTGAGTTTTTATTGTATTTTGTTGAAGAAACGGATAATTTTCTATTGAATTGCCAATGCTTTCTAATAAAAACCAATAAAAACTATCAAGTCCACAAGCTAAACTTAAAGTTGATGCTCCTCCAAAACGGCTATTGCATTCTATAAAATGAATTTTATTGTCAGGTGTTTTTAACACTTGCAAAACAATGTGCCCATAAAGATTTAGTTTTTCGATTAGTTTCTGCGAAACTTCATTTATTTCTAAATCGTTAACTGTGGTTGTAATTTGCGACTCTCCATTTACAACAACTTGTCTGGCTCTAACAATTATTCCTTTAATTTTATTGTTTTTAGCAATATAAGCATCTACGCTGTATTCTTTTCCTTCAATAAATTCTTGAAAAAGAACATTAGTAATGTTTCTGGAATGGGTTAAAGCATTTTCCTTTGTAAGGTTAAGTCCAATATTTATTGAGCCTGCTCCATATCTTTCTTTTACAGCAAATTTATTCGCTTTAATATTATTAATGTTATCAGAAGTATTAATATATGGCAATTTGTTATCAATTAAAAAATTATTGAATAAAAGTTTATCAAGAGTTAAGTTGATACTATCAATGTTGCTAACCATAACATTAATATTGTGCTTTTGTAATTCGTTTTTATGTCTTGCCCAAAACTGAAGTTCACCATCACGGCTTGGGATAATAGCTTTTACGTTATTTTGTTTACAAAAACATATAATTTGCTCAATGGTTAAATCATTACTTTTTGGCATTTGCCAAAATTTATCTACAAAATGTTTTCCAATACAAGACGAATTTACGTCAGCACCAATAAGTTGTATGTTAGTAGAAATTTTGTTACAAGCTTTTTTTATTGCTTTTAACATTGGGATTTTTTTAGAAATGCTCGTTACAAGTACTGAAAAGTTTAGTGTTTCGAGTTCATCAATATAACCATGTTCTTTTTCGTATTCTATCATTTCCGGGATGGTGTCTTCTATTTGGCGTTGAGGTTTCCAACCTGTAACACTTTTGTAAAAATCCATATTAGCTTGTGAAGCTTCAAATGAGATATTGCTTTCAATTTCTTTGTACTTTAAATTTGGGAAATGAATTTTTAATACATCTAAAACATCTTCAACTTTACGAGCATTATCGTTTCCTAAATTTATAATTCCTTCGGCATTATCACAATCAACAAGTCTAATTAATCCTTCAGCAACCTCACCGGCATAAATATAATCGAACATTCCCTGTTTGCGATAAACTGTAAGTTCTTCATTTTTTAGCAAAGCTCTAATCCAACGCGAAATTATATCTCTTGAATTCTTTCCATAACTACGATAAATTCTTGCACAAACAATTTTATAACGGTTATTATTAAATTCCTGTAAAAACCGTAATTCAATTTCGTGATTAAGTTTTGCAACTCCAGTAAGATTCCTTGGGTAAATTGGGTCAGTTTCTTTAAGTCTATATGCTTGTGATTGTGGTTTATTAAAATTATAAAGTTCTGGATTGTAAATAAGGTAGCTCGATGCAAATACGACTTTTTTAAGTGATGGCAAATCTTTAATTTGTGTCATTAAATAAGTAGAGAGTCTAACATTGTGCCAATGATTTTCGTCCCAAAATTCATAAGTCTCAACCGAACGTTCAAATGTGGCTGCAAGATGAATAAAGTATTCCGGTGCAAATTCTTCAATTTCTTGTTTTGTAATATAGTTAAGGTCGCCTTGGCGATACAAAATATCCAAAGGCATTTCGAGAGGTCGAGGTTTTAAGTCGCCAACAAAAATTATTGCACCTTGTTTGTGTAATTTACTTACAAGTTCTTTTCCAATAACACCATTTCCGCCACTTATAAAAACCCTTTTTCCTTTAAGCATTATAATATTCTTTTAAAAATCCATGAATCAATGAATCTACAAATTTACCATTAATTATTATATGCTGTTTCATTCTACCTTCAAAAACAAAACCATTTGCTTCGAGAATTGAAATGTGCAATGGTCTTATATTAAATGTTTCGGTAAATAATTTATTAAATTTTAATTCATTAAAAGTTACTATTTTAATAAGTTTGATAAAAGAGGTGAAATCATTTGTATATGTTTCTTTATTTTTAGAACGTTCATTATCAACTAAAAAAGACATTTCAGCTCTTTTCGATTCCCAATCAATATTTGTTAATCCACCATATCCGATACATTTTTTTGATTCTAAAAAGCTGAATAGAATTTGTTTTGGATTGCTTTGCGAGAATGTGGGTAAAATAGATTGATTAAAATAATTTTCTTGGTCGGTGTCGGTTAAAATTTTATTTTGTCGTAATATATTCATTTGAGCATTTCGCCATTCTTTTATAAAAAAAATGTCATCGTGCCTTAATGGTACCAATGAATAATTATTTAAAACAAATTCGTTAGTATTAAGTACTTTATAGTTCATAGCTGTTAAAGTTTAAAAAAACTGATTATTTGCCTTCCAAGCCCAAGTAATGCAAGAGCTTTATAATATTGGATTGTGTTTTCAATTGAAATAGAATGGAATAAATTGTCTATTTCAACACGGGCATAATGACAATTTTTCCCTTTCGATTTATCTGAAACATAATTAGAATCAGGATTAAATAAGAAAAAATCAATCGGAAAATCGGCAATAGAAAAATAATTTTTCCATCCTGCTTCAAATGAGATATTATCGAGACTTTCTTTAGAGAAATAATTAAGGTGGTCGGGTAATGCTACCCAAAACTCATTAGGTATTTTGCCATCTTTTAACAATTGTTTTTGTAATGCCGAAAAATCGTTCGGAACTTCAACAACAAGAGTAGTTGTCGGTTTGGCTAACTTTTTACAATCATTTAAAAGAGAAAGTGGGTCAATAACATGTTCCAGCAAATTGTCGAGCCAGATTATATCATATTTTTTATTTAAAGCAATTAATTGATAAATGTTTTGATAAATGTTACCACAAACAACTTTCTCAGTTAATAAAGAATTATGTGTAGATATTCCGTGAGTACTGTAATCTAAACCAGTAACATCGAACCCTAAATTATTAAAATAAGATAAAGTCCACCCTTCTCCACATCCAATATCTAATAAAGTCCCTGAATTATAGTTAAATCCGGAGTAATTATTTAGCACAAAATGTTTTTGGTGGTTTCTGTTGTGAAAATATATTATTTCGTTATTGGTATATTTGTTATCGTAAATTTTATTGTCCTGATAATATTTATCGTGATAATATTTTTGAAGTTCTTGCTCAGTTGGTTTGGGTAAAACCTCGAAATATCCCAAACGATTTTTTACGATTTCATGACCCATTTACAATATGTTATATTACCAATAATATGGTAAGTTATGATTTTAACGCATTAGCACCGCTCACAATTTCTAAAATTTCATTTGTTATAGCAGCCTGACGAGCTTTGTTATAAGTGAGTTTTAAATGATTTATTAAAACTGTAGCGTTGTCGGTAGCTTTGTGCATTGCCGTCATTCTTGCACCTTGTTCTGATGCGAAACTATCTAACAGTGCTTTGAATAACTGCGTTTTAAGTGTTTTGGGAATTAGTTCGTCAATAATTTCTTCTTCGCTGGGTTCAAAAATATAGGATTTTCTTAACCCTTTTTTACTTTCCGGTTTGTGAATGGGTATGGGCAAAAAATGTTCGGAAGTAATAATTTGAACAGCAGCATTTTTAAAACGATTATAAATCACGTCTATTCGAGCGTATTCATTTGCAGAATATTTTTGAATTAACTCTTCGGCAAATTTTGCTACATTCAAATATTTAAGATTATCGAAAACATGATTTTCGAAGCCAATAACATTATAGTTTTTTGATTTTAATAAATCGTATCCTTTTTTGCCAAAGCAATAAAAATGAACCTTACCTGCTTCAAATTGAACGGGAAAAGTTTCTTGTGCATATTGCAAAGCGTTACGAACAAGACCTGAATTAAAAGCACCGCATAAGCCCCTGTTTGAAGTAATTACAAGTATAAGTATTTTTTTAATTTCGCGTTGTTTTATAAAAGTGTTTTCGTTGGCACTATCAAGATTGCTGCATACTTCGGCTAAAACTTCCTGAAGTTTGTTTGCATAAGGTCGCATTTTTATTACAGCATCCTGCGATTTTCTCAACTTGGCTGCAGATACCATTTTCATGGCACTTGTAATTTGCCTTGTTGATGTTACCGATGCAATACTATTTCGTATTTCTTTGAGATTTGCCATTTATTTAGTTCATAAAGTTAAAAGTTTGTAAAGTTAGAAAGTTCATAAAGTTGAAAGTTCATAAAGTTAAAAGTT
>JAVHRE010000145.1:0-4753 GCA_036171495.1 Bacteroidales bacterium | reverse complement strand
ATTCATTACTGATTACCAATGGTAAAAAGTATAATTTTAACCCGTTTGTGGTATATAACATCTTACCCCTGCCACCCTTCGCTTACACACAAGCCATCACACAAGGGGGACGATGAAGCAATTTAACCATTTGAGCTTTTATTGTTTTGCTTGAATTTTCAACTTTCAACTAATCTATCGCAAGCAAAGAATAAAAAATTGTTACCTTTGAATTAATGAAAAACTACAATATTAAATTTTGGTTTATTGGAGCAATTTTTGCATTAATTATTGGTGCTTCAACCGAATACTTTGTTTCACATACTCACTACGAAAATGTTGTTCCTGTTACTTTTTCACAAAAATTACAATCGCAACGAGATGACTTAAAAGCAATTCTTAACGAAGTTACTTTTAAAATAAAGAAAAACGGGTTAAATAAATTTTTACCCAGTGCTTTTAATACATATACATCGGAGTTAGCCGGTTCCGGATTATTTGTTATTGTTTATAATAATAAAGACATTGTTTATTGGAGCGATAATTCTTTTATTGTTAGCAATTGGCAATTTTTCGGCGATTCGCTTCAACCTGTTTCATTTATAAATAACGCATGGGTTATTACCGAGCAAAAAACAATTGACAGCATTAATATTGTTGGCTTTGTTCTAATTAAAAATGAGTTTCCAATAGAAAATAATTACTTAAAAAATACATTTAATCCAAAATTAGGACTCGAAGGCGACTTCGCAATTTCAAAAATTCCACAACAATCGGCTTTTCAAATTACCGATAACAAAGGAAATTTCCTATTCTCTTTAATTTCAAAAAATAGTTTTCAAATTAACGAGTCGTATGTATGGCTTCCAAATATATTTTACTTGTTAGCTGTTTTTCTTTTGTTTTTGGGACTTTCTAAATTTTTTAAATCTATAAAAGGCATCTCTAAAAACAATACAAACCGTCATGCTGAATTTATTCGTCATGCTGAACTTGTTTCAGCATCTCCAAATATTAATGAGATGGCGGGTCAAGCCCGCCATGACGACAAACAAGTTCGGAATGACGTAACAGTTTTTAGAGGTGCCCTAAATTTTAATTATTATAATATATTTTTGTTTGTAACAAGCATCACAATATTTATTATCAGGGCATTAATGATGCATTATAATTTTCCTCATGTAATTTATTCATTTAATTTATTTAATCCTGTTGATTATGCTTCATCAACTATTTTTCCTTCATTGGGAGACGTATTAATTGATTCTGTTTTATTCTTTTATATTGCATATTTGTTTTATAAATACTTTAATATAAATCACATATCCCATTCATTAAAAAAAGTTTTTGTTTTAATATCCGGGATTTTATTTTGTTCTTTTTTATCTTTTGCAAATGTGTTAATATTTAAAAGTTTAATACTCGATTCTACTATTCCGTTTCAAATTTATAACATTTTAGAAACCAATTATAATACATTTATTGCCTTTATTATTTTTACTTTATTAGTTGTTACAGAGTTTTTAGTTTTCAGTAAAACCATTTTAATTTTAAAACAGTGGTATTCTCTTAAAATATTGCTCGTTACATTTATTATTTCTGAGCTATTGTTTTTTATTCCACTTTTTATTGTAAATGAAAATAACGAATATTATTCATTAATATTTAATGTTTTAATTTTTGTAACATTTGTTATACGTCATTATTTATCTAAAAAATTAAATTTTTATTACACAGCATTTTTTATTCTGATTACTGCACTTTACTTTACTTCATTTACATTGCATTTTGAGCATGCAAAATCAATAAATACCCGAAAAGTAATATCTGTAGGATTATCAAATGAGCGAGATTTGGTTGCCGAAACACTTTTAGACGATTTGCAAAAGAAAATTTCATCTGACTTAATAATTTCTGAGTTAGCACAAAATTCGCCAGATAAAAGATACGAATTACTTCAATATTTACGCGAAAATTATTTTCACGGATTTTGGACTAAATACGATATTCAGACAACCATTTGCACGTCATTCGATAATCTTAAAATAACAGAAACAGACGAATTATACGGATGTTTTGAGTATTTTGATGAAATTATTAAGAAACAAAGTGTACAAATTCCAAATACCGACTTTTATTTTGTTGATAAAAACAACGGTAGAATCAGTTATTTGGGAATCCTCGAATTAAAAAATAAAAGTATTGATTCAATAAATACACGCATTTTTATTGAACTCGATTCAAGACTATTAAATCAGGCATTAGGGTATCCCGAGTTATTGTTAGATAAAAAAGTTAACGATGCCAATATCGAAAAAAAATATAGTTATGCAAAGTACAGAAATGGTAAACTATTGACCCGAAATGGCGATTACGATTATAGGTTGTCTATCAATGCAAATAAAAATTTGAATAATGAATTCTTTGTGAATACTATTAATGGATACGAGCATCTTTTTTATAAGCCCGATAAAAGTACATTAATAGTTTTAAGCATTCAGGCAACAAATCTTTATGATGTAATAATAACATTTTCGTACATTTTAGTGTTTTTATTTATTTTGTATATTGTTGAGCTTTTAATTAAAAATTTCAGGAATGCTTTTAAGTTGAATTTTAATTTGAATATTCGTTCACGCATTTTAATTTCATTTATTTCCGTTCTAATTCTTTCTTTTATACTTATAGGAACTGTAACAGTTTATTATATAATTAATAAATATGAGAAAAAAAATTATGATAATATTTCCGAAAAAATGCAATCAATATTAATTGAATTAAATAATGAAATTAGCAATCAAAATGAATTAGTTCCCGAACAAAGCGATACGGTAACATCTTTACTTATAAAATATTCTAATGTTTTTTATTCCGATATAAATTTGTATAACAAAAACGGAACGTTGTATGCTTCATCGCGACCGGAAGTTTTTAAAAAGGGGTTTGTAGGGGATTTAATGAGTCCGGAAGCATTTTATAATATTACATATCAACAAAAACCGGAAATTGTTTTGCAGGAACACATTGGGAATTTACAATATTTATCGGCTTATGTTCCTTATTATAATTCTAATGGAAAGGTTATTGCATATTTGAATCTTCCGTTTTTTACACGACAAAATGCTTTAACAAATGAAATTTCAACATTCGTAACAACTTTAATAAACATTTATTTAATATTAATTTTACTGGCAATGCTTGTTACTATATTTATTACTAATGGATTAACCCACCCAATTATATTGTTGCAAAGGAAATTCAGAGAAATTGAACTTGGTAAAAAAAATGAACCTTTAATTTATAAAAGAAATGATGAAATTGGTTCATTGGTAAATGAATATAACAAAATGCTCGAAGAGCTTTCAAAATCTGCCGAACTGCTTGCCCGCTCCGAACGTGAAACTGCATGGCGCGAAATGGCGAAACAAATCGCACACGAAATTAAAAATCCGCTTACACCGATGAAACTTAGTGTTCAACACTTGTTACGTTCTTATAAAGCTCAAACTCCCGGCTGGGAAAATTTAGTTGATAAAATGAGTAAAACTTTAATTGAACAAATTGATACCCTTTCTGCTATTGCCTCTGAATTTTCAATGTTTGCAAGGCTTCCATCGCCGGTTGTTGAAACATTTAATATTGTTGAAAAAATAAAGTCAATAATTGAACTTTATGAGCAAAGTGAAAATGTGCATATTGTTTTTAACAATCACAATCTTGATGAAATAATTGTGAAAGCTGACAAAGAGCAAATATTAAGAATTTTAACGAATCTTATTAAAAATGCTATTCAGGCAATTCCGCCTGATAAAGAAGGTATTGTTACAATTGAAACTTTTATCAATAACTCTAAAGCAATAATTAAAATTACTGACAACGGAACTGGAATTTCAGATGAAATAAAATCGAAACTTTTTATTCCTAATTTTACAACAAAATCAAGTGGCATGGGTTTGGGCTTAACAATGGTTAAAAATATGGTTGAAGGAATGGACGGTAGCATTAATTACGAAACTCAGTTGGGTGTTGGTACTACATTTATTATTGAATTACCTTATATAAATTAAAATATTATGGAAATTATAAAAATTAAAGAAGCCACATCATCAAATTCTGTGGCAATTGAAATGCTCGAAAAGCAAAATGTTGACGAAGGAACAATAATTGTTGTTGAAAATCAAACAAATGGAAAGGGACAAGAAACTAACAAATGGCATAGTGAGCCGGGCAAAAATCTTACTTTTTCAATTATTTATAAACCGACCTTTTTAAAACCCGAAAATCAGTTTTATTTGTCAAAAGCTATTTCGCTTGGCGTTGCTGATTATGTAGGTTTGTTTTGCTCAAATGTTGCAATTAAATGGTTTAACGATATTTATATCGAAAATAATAAAGTCGCAGGGATATTAATAGAAAACACTTGGCTTGGTCAAAAAATTAATGCGTCGGTTGTTGGAATAGGCATAAACTTAAATCAGGAAAAGTTTCCTTCCGATTTGCCTAATGCAGTATCTTTAAAAATGATGACACAAATCCCGTTTAACTTAGATGAAAGTTTAAAATTGCTTACTAACTTAATTAACACCCGCTACATATTATTAAAATCGAACGATTTTGAAATTATTGACAAAGATTATGATTCCATTCTATACAGGAAGGGAAAAGAAAGTTCATTTACAAAAGATGGTGAAATGTTTAAAGCTGTAATACTTGGAGTAGAAACAAATGGACATATCAACTTAAAACATTCCGATGGTAAAATTGCAAATTACGG
>JAVHRE010000144.1:0-4829 GCA_036171495.1 Bacteroidales bacterium | reverse complement strand
ACTGGGGGAACTTTTTTTTGAAAAATTCGAATTTTTAACAGCTTAGGTAGGGGGATTAGATTATCAACTTAGTGGCTTAACACTTCGACAAACTCAGTGCATAGCAATGTAGCAATTTTTGCGATAAAAAAATAAATTTTCAGAACCCGCCTTATGTAATTAATACCGATACGGTATATGTAATAGTCCAAAAAGGTTGGACTAAACATCTTGTCTATCGGCATTAACCATTCTATCATTCAAAATAGCTATTGGACTATTTTGAATTAAGAATTGGTATAAACTGATTATTTTATTATAATTATTTTATTAGATTGTCTTGTATTAGTCTGAACTCTAATTGTATAAATGCCTTTTGAAATATCTTCTAAATTAATAGTAGTATTTTCTTTAACAGTTTTAATCGAATAAACTTCTTTGCCAAGTGAATTTATTAAACTTATAGTAGCCAATTCATTATTTAATTTGGCAATATTAATGGTTGTATATTTTAATGCCGGATTTGGATAACAATTAACAGAAAACTTATCATTACTGTTATTTAAAACATTAGTACTAACAACAGTAATTTGAACAGTAAAAGTATCACTTCCGCACTCGTTATAAACAATTAAATTTGCAGTGTAAGTACCACCGGCTATATATGTGTGCGAGGGGTTTTGAGTTACTGTATCGCCAGGAACATAAGGAAAAATATCTAAATCCCCAAAAAACCATGCAAAGGAAGTTGCATCGGTAGAATTGTTTGTAAAATCAACAGTTAATCCATTGGCAATACTCGAAAAATTTGCTACAGGATAAGTGCCGGGACAAATTAAATCAATAGGAAATACTAAAGTGTCTGTTGCCCCGCAAGCATTATAAGAAATTAATGTTACGTTATATGTCCCATAAGTTGAATAAGTATGAGTAGGACTAACACTTGCATCTCCACCAAGTGGCGGAGGAAGTATAATAGTTTCATCACCAAAATACCACAAATAACTAACTGCATCGGTTGAAGTATTGGTAAATGTAACATTTAATGAATTTTCAGAATCGGTAAATGATGAGGTTGGTGTTGCACATAATTGAATTGAAATATCAAAGTTTGTTGTAGTTGTTGCAAGTGAGTTTGATGAAACAACGATATAATATGGTGTGCCGCTATTTAGTACAGTGTTTAATGTTGGATTTCCTGTTAGTGAAGTGTTATATGCAATGCACTGAACATTTGCATCATCGGGGCAAAGGTCGGTAACAAATAAACCAACTGCATAACCCGTATTTGCAAGAGCAATATTGTAATTGCCGATTGCAGGTGGTGTAAAAGAAAAAACGTAATCGTTACCACTCATGTAATTTTGAAAACCTGTTCCGCTGCATGGCAACGAACCATATATTGTTCCGTTAGTAGTTAGTCCGGTTGCAAAATAGGGAACTGCCGAAACAACATCAGCCAAAGCACAGGTTGAACCTGTTTGAGCATTAGCATAATTTAATGCAAATGTTAATGAAAACACATAAAGTAAAATTTTTCTCATAATTAATTTTAATTTAAAATTTTAGTACAAAGATAAAATAATTTTATTGTTTTACTTTTGTTATAACCAATAAAAATAATTTAGCAGGTTCTCAAAAAATATACGCAATGAATAGTTTTGAAATAACAGTTCATGACGAAATAAACGCAATCAGGTTACGCATATTTGCTATTTTGGGCAGATATACGCAATCGTTGCGTATATATAGATGTGAGCATTAGTTTGTAAAAAAAACCAATACACTATGATAGGTACTACCGACTTAAAAGAAAAAATAATTATCACTGACACGCAAGTTGAATGTCCTGTTAAATATTGTACTGAAAAAGTTGAAAGACAAAGACAACATTTCAGAAAAGAGGAAAAACATAAATGCCCAAAACACAATATCTATATTTCACCTGACAACTGAATGACAATGTATAACTGTTTTAATTTTGAGTAAATTCGTGTCAACTTTATTTTTGTGTAACATGAGTTATAAGATTGTTAATTATTATTATTTGTTTTGCGCTTAAAAAATACAATTAACCCGCCCATCCTTCTCTGTCTAAACTTCGGTATTGAATAGCTTCGGCAAGATGATGTGTTTTAATGTCTTTTTCGTTTTCGAGGTCGGCAATAGTACGCGATACTTTAACAATACGGTCGTAAGCCCGAGCCGATAATCCCAATCTGTTCATCGCATTTTTAAGAAGTTCAGTAGCAGCAACATCTAACTGGCAATATTTATGAAAAAGTTTAGAGTTCATTTGCGAATTGCTATGAACACCTTTGTTTTCGGCAAAACGCTCTTCCTGAATTTTTCTTGCAGCAATAACTCTTTCACGAACATCGGCGCTTGTTTCGGCTTTTTGTTGGGTTGAAGTAAGTTTTTCGAAAGGAACAGGCACAACTTCTAAATGAATATCTATTCTATCTAACAAAGGTCCCGAAATTCTGCTTAAATATTTTTGAACAATGCCTGGTGAACAAACACACTCTTTATCGGGGTGATTATAATATCCACATGGGCAGGGATTCATTGACGCAACAAGCATAAAACTTGCAGGATATTCGATACTAAATTTAGCTCTGCTAATTGTTATAACTCTATCTTCGAGTGGTTGACGCATTACTTCGAGAACGGTACGTTTAAACTCCGGCAGTTCGTCTAAAAATAAAACGCCGTTGTGAGCAAGCGAAATTTCGCCGGGCTGTGGAAAAGTGCCACCTCCAACAAGTGCAACATCGCTAATAGTGTGATGTGGTGAGCGAAATGGACGTCGCGTCATTAACGAAGTGTTTTTATCAATTTTACCTGCAACAGAATGTATTTTAGTTGTTTCTAATGCTTCTTGTAAAGTGAGCGGAGGTAAAATTGTTGGTATTCTTTTGGCAAGCATGGTTTTTCCGGCTCCAGGCGGTCCTATCATTATAATGTTATGACCACCTGCCGCGGCAATTTCGAGAGCACGTTTTACACTTTCCTGACCTTTTACATCGGCAAAATCTATATCGTATTTATCAAAATTATTATAAAACTCTGCACGGGTATCCACTTCAGTGGGAGTAAGCTCAAGTGAATCTTCAAAAAAACCAATTACTTCTTTAATGTTATTTACTCCATAAACTTTTAAATCGCTAACAACGGCTGCTTCTCGTGCATTTTGTTCGGGAAGAATAAGTCCTTTAAATTTTTCTTCTCTTGCTTGGATTGAAATGGGCAACGCACCTTTAATTGGCTGTAAACTACCATCAAGCGATAGCTCACCCATTATTACGTAATCTTTAAGTTTATCGGATTTTATTTGGTTAGATGCAGCAAGAATACCAATTGCCATAGGTAAATCGTACGAAGAACCTTCTTTTCGAATATCGGCTGGAGCTAAATTAATAATAATTTTTTGTCCGGGCATTTTATAGCCGTTTGTTTTTAATGCCGATTCTATTCGTTGTAAACTTTCTTTAACTGCATTATCGGGTAATCCAACCAAAAAATATTTTAATCCTTGCGTAGCATTGACCTCAACTGTAATTGTAGTTGCATTAATACCATACACTGCACTTGCATACGCTTTTACTAACATTATTAATATTATTTTTTTGTAAACCTAAAGTATTTTTTAAAAATTAGCAATTATTAATTGCTTTTCAAATCAAGTTTATTTAAAACCGGATTTGCATATAAATTTAAAAACAAGTCGTTTAGTTCCTTTGTTTTGTCGCACTTGATATTTGCAATGCTTTTATCTTTATGTTGTGTAAATTCCAGTTTCTCTGTTTCGGTATATTTATCAATAAAATCGTGGCTATTATTAATTATATCAAAGGCAATATAATTATTTGGAAATAACTTAAAATTAGTGATTATTTCATTGTCAATATAATGCCCCATATCTTTAAAAAATTCTGCATTTGACTTATTTGAAAAAGTATTAATGTTGTTATTTGTTAAGAATTTCCCAAATGCCAGATGAATTTTTCCTTTGTTATGTGTTATTCCTTTAATTACGCTATTAGTGTCTTCGCCAATTTTTTTTTCGTATTTGTCGGTTTTGGAGTTATAAACTTCTTTAACTTTTTCAGAATCGCAGGTTTCAAATTCGTACGAAATTGCAACAGGTACAATGTTAAGTTCTAAAATATTTTCGGTAACTGATTTATTGCCACTTAAGTTTAACATTTTCAGAAGAGCAACTTCTGTTCTGTCGTTTCCATCTTTTGTACGACCGTTTCGTTGAGCAATCCATACAGAAGTGTTTTTATTTGTAATATCATTGCGAATATATGCCGATAAAATGTTTGAGTTTTTTAATATTTCCCTTGGGTTACCGCCACGTTTAACAATAAACATTTTGTTTGCCCTTCCTATTTCGGCTATTAACGGAACCTCCATTAAATTACTTCCAAAGGCAATTTCGGTTGTAGGAAAATTATTATCAAACAACACTTTTTGTAAAATTGCCGAATCAAGAATAATATCGTGATGATTTGATATGAATAAATATGGGTTATTTGGCGATAACTGTTCTAAACCACTAAAAGTTATTCCTTTTGAAGTTGTAGCTAAAATGTTATCAATTATTTGATACATGAATGTGCGCTGAAAATCGAATGCTGAGTGAGTATTGTCTAAAAGGTTAATAATTTCACGATGTTTGTTCTGTGGAAAATATCCATTAAGAACTTGATGGAAAAAAGGATTCTTTGTTAATCTTTTTAACACGCTGTTTATTTCGCTATCTAAAAATGGTCTAATCTCCTCAAAATCCTTTTTATACATAATAAATTATGAATTACAAGTACGCAAAGTTAGAAAATTGT
>JAVHRE010000143.1:0-21192 GCA_036171495.1 Bacteroidales bacterium | reverse complement strand
TCTAATACTTTTTTCGTCATCAATAATTAATATTTTAGGCATAAATTATTTTTTTCGCAAGTTTACAAAATGAAAATAGATTTTTGACAATATATTGTAAAATTAATCTGCGTTTTCTGTGTAATCTATTGCAATTATTTTTAATCAAATAATTTTCATTCTTGACGTATTTTTAGATTTATAAAAGTTTTCAATTCACAAAAATAACAAATAAAAAAATATAAAAATAATAAAATACTGAAATTATGCTAATTACAGAAATAATGTTCAAAAACATTTTATATTTTTTTTAAAATTTTGAATAAACCAATTAAAAATTTCAACTTTGTGGTAATTAATTAAAAATTATAATTATGGAAAATATTATTAATGATGCCCTTGATTATCATTCGAAAGGACGACCAGGTAAAATTGAAGTAGTACCTACAAAACCAAAAAGTTCGCAACGCGATTTATCTATGGCATACACTCCGGGAGTAGCTGAGCCTTGCCTAAAAATTGCTGAAAACATTGAAGATGTTTATAAATACACAGCTAAAGGAAATTTAGTTGCAGTAATTTCAAACGGAACTGCTGTTTTAGGTTTAGGAAATATTGGACCCGAAGCAGGCAAGCCAGTTATGGAAGGCAAAGGTCTATTATTTAAAATATTCTCAGATATTGATGTTTTTGATATTGAGGTAAATGAAACCGACGTTGATAAATTTGTACAAACTGTAAAAGCTATATCTCCAACTTTTGGTGGAATAAATTTAGAAGACATAAAATCTCCAGAATGTTTCGAAATAGAAAGAAGATTGAAGGAAGAACTTCATATTCCCGTAATGCACGACGACCAGCATGGTACGGCTATTATTTCGTCTGCTGCTTTATTAAATGCTGTTGAACTTTCTGGGAAAAAATTAAGTGAAATAAAAATTGTTATTAACGGTGCTGGTGCTGCTGCTATTTCGTGTACAAAACTTTATGTTGCTTTGGGTGCTAAATATGAAAACATTGTGATGCTCGATAGCAAAGGAGTAATTCGTGCCGATAGAACCGACCTTACACCAGAAAAGAAATTATTTGCATCTAAACGCAATATAAACACTCTTGTTGAAGCAATGAAAGGTGCCGATGTTTTTGTTGGTTTATCAAAAGGAAACATAGTTTCAAAAGATATGGTAAAATCTATGGCAAAAAATCCAGTTGTTTTTGCAATGGCTAATCCAGTTTCAGAAATATCTTATGACGATGCAAAATCTTCTCGCAAAGATATTATTATGGCAACCGGTCGTTCCGATTATCCAAATCAAGTAAATAATGTTTTAGGATTTCCATTTATTTTTAGAGGTGCACTTGATGTTAGAGCTACTTGTATTAACGAAGAAATGAAATTAGCCGCAGTTAATGCATTGGCAGCCCTTGCAAAAGAACCTGTTCCTGAATCAGTTAGTTTGGCTTACGATAGCTCAACTTTTGTTTTCGGAAAAGATTATATTATTCCTAAACCACTCGATTCAAGATTAATTTATACTGTAGCTCCTGCTGTTGCTAAAGCCGCAATGGATTCAGGCGTTGCCCTTCACCCTATTACAGACTGGGAAGCTTATAAAGAGCAATTAAAAAAACGTATGGGTTTAGATAATGAGCTTATTCATAAAGTTTCACAAAGAGCAAAACAAAATCCTAAAAAAGTTGTTTTTGCCGATGCCGAAAATTATAAAACGCTTAAAGCTGCACAGGAAGTTAATGATGAAGGAATTGCAATTCCAATTTTATTAGGCGAAAAAGAAAATATTTTAAAAATAATTGAAGAAAATAATCTTGGTCTTGAGAAAGTGCAAATAATTGAAACAAAATCGAAAGAAGAAGAAGTACGCCGCAACGAATTTGCTAATTCATATTTTGAAAAAAGAAAAAGGAAAGGATGTACACTTCTCGAAGCTCAATCATTAATGCGTCAGCATAATTACTTTGGCGTAATGATGGTCGAAAAAAATCTTGCCGATGTTTTTATATCAGGATTAACTAGAAAATATCCGGCAACAATTCTTCCTGCACTCGAAATTATTGGTAAACAAGATGGTGTTCGTATTGTTGCAGGTATGTATATAATGATGACAAAAAAAGGACCTTATTTCTTTGCCGATACAACAGTAAACATTAATCCATCTGTTCAGGATTTAGTTGACATTGCTCTATTAACAGCTAATACAGTTAAACAATTTAACATTACACCACGCATTGCAATGCTTTCATATTCAAATTTTGGTTCAACAGATAACGAAGAAACTAAAAAGGTTCGCGATGCTGTTGCAATATTACACGAACAGCATCCAGAAATTATTGTTGATGGCGAGTTTCAAGCAAATTTTGCTCTTAATAATGATATACGAAATGAACTTTTTCCATTTTCTAAATTAGGAAAAGAAAATGTTAACACATTAATATTCCCTAATTTATCATCGGGAAATATTGCATACAAATTATTACAAGAAATGGGTAATACCGAAGCAATTGGTCCTATATTAATGGGTTTAAAAAAATCTGTTCACGTTTTACAATTAGCAAGTTCGGTAAGAGAGATTGTTGATATGGTTACTATTGCAGTTGTTGACGCTCAAAAATCTAAATAACTTTAAGCACTTGCTCGCTTCCAGCGAGCAAGTACTTATTTTAAAGCATCTTACTGAATTTTTGTTTAATACCTAAAACAAGAATGCAATTATTAAGATACACTCGCTGGAAGCGAGCGTATGCAAGAAGTAAATCTGTGGCTATTTTTTACTTAATAATTATCAATTTTCGAGTTAACTGTATGTGATTGCCCTTTATTTCAGTTAAGTACATTCCAGTTTTTAAATCAATTAATGGAATGTTTTCTTGATTATTTTTTATATTGTAATTTAATAATTCCCGTCCAGATAAGTCATAAATTTTTATACTTCCATTAAAATTATCAAGTCCGGAATATTTAAAGTGAAGTTCATCGCTTGCCGGATTGGGTCCCAAAGTAATAAAAAAACCATCAAGCTCAATTTGTTCAACTTCTTGTGTGATATGAAAAACATAAAATAAACTATCTAAAATCCAGTTTTGCGGGTCGAAAGTTAACCCTGAAACTTTATTATTATTTACATCAATTTGAAACATTTGAACATTTTGAGAGGGTTGAATTACAATTACCGAGTCGGGATTTTCGGCAAAAGAAACTTTTATTTGCAAGGGAGTTGTAAACAACGGATTATTATTAGAGCTTCCCTGTTGGTCCAACAGTATTCGTAAATTACCAAAACCAGTTATTAATGAATCCTGCAGCCAAATTAATCTATAAATCGGATAACCCTCGCCATAATAATATTGGTTAAAAAAATCTTCAAAACTTTTTCCATTTACATTTTCAAAAATGTGCTTAACATCTTCGCCTGTAATAACACTATCGGCAAATTGCGTTTGCATTTGCTTTATTGCAACAAAGAACAAAGAATCACTATTACTCAAATACCTAAGCATGTGAATTACAGCAGAACCTTTTTTGTAACTTAAATTTCCGTTAAAAATTCTTCCTTCGTTCCAAACATCGGCAAACGGAACATAAACGCTACCGTTTGGTTCTAATTTGGCTTTTTTGTGGCAATAAGCCATGTTTGCATCTGCATTTGCCTGACTTACCATATATTGTGCATAAATATATTCACCATAGGAAGCAAATCCTTCGTTGAGCCATATATCCTGCCAGCTTGCACAGGTAATGTGGTCGCCATACCACTGGTGCGTAAGTTCGTGTGCTACAAGCCATGGGTCAAGATAACCAAGCGAGGTCATTGTTTGGTGTTCCATACCACCACCTACAGGACAAAGAGCATGTCCAAATTTTTCATCAGCCCAAGGATACATTCCAAATTTATCACAAAAAAGTTCAAAAATTGGTGCCATTTGCGAAATGTTCCAGGTGTTATCAATTAAAAATTGTGGGTTGTTATATAAATAATTTTGTATTAAAATACTATCAGGATAGCCAGTTGGGTGTGCATAAACATTATGCTCAACATATTTACTTGCTGCAAACGAAAGCAAATAATACACTATTGGATGATGTTCTTTCCATTCGTAACAAACTTTTCCATTTCCCAATTGAGTTATTTGTGATAACAGACCATTTGAGCCAACTTTTAATGATGAATCAACTGTAATAAAGAGCCATGCCGAATCGAATTTGTCGGTTAAATCCTGTTTGCAAGGCAACCAATCTTTTAAATGAAAAGACTCCGACAAAGTCCATGTAACTATTTGATGATATACAGCATCATATGTGTTATTTATTCCCCTCATAAAACCCGTAGAATTTGGATTTCCATGATACCATATTTGTACCCAAAATTCACTTCCTTGATTTATTGATGAATTTGGAAATACAAATAATGAATCGCTTGAATAATAATATGCAGAATTTTGATTGTTTATTTGTGTACTATCTATTGTTACATTAGTTGTAAATTCAAAATAAACTGTATCTAAACTACTTTTAGCAAGCAATTTATATTTTACCGAACCTGAAACATAAGTATTAGTATCATTTACAGCAAGAGCAATATGCACAAATTTTTGGTCATATTTATTTAAAAGCAACGAGGTTGATTTTAAAATTGATTTGAATTGCTTTTCAGAAGTTAATTTATTCGTTTCGTAATCAACAAATTGAGACCAGCATAAAACCGGTAACAAAGTTAAAATAATACTAATTATTTTTTTCATTTTTGAGCAATATAATTTATACCCAAAGTTACAACAATATTTGAATAAATAATTATTCGTTAAAAATATTTTTCAAACAAAGATGCGTTTAATAAAAATAAATTATAATGAGAATTCAGCAAAACGGAGTTTTATGAAGGCATGCGGACAATGTATTGCTAATGGTTTGGCGGTTGCTGTTCGGTGGCGATTTTACCACAAAAGTTACTACGAAGAACTGAAGTTTCAATTTGCACTTCACTGTCATATGAGCCACTGTCACGCCACTGACAGCAAACGCCTGTTATGTTTTAGTGCTGTTTTTATTCAATAAATAATCCTAATTTTAATTTGATCTTATTTTCAAGTACAGACACAAATTCATCTAAACTTGGAGTAGGTTGATGAGTAAATGCTCTTAACAAATTTCCTACTGTTGTAGAAGTCTTGTCAACTAACTGAAGATTGTATATTCCATTGTTTGGTTTTAAATCATAAATGAAATATTTAGTATAGTCTTGGGGTTTATAATCTAAATCAATAAGTTTAAAACGCTTTACCATATTATCATAAACAAATTTCTGCATTACCCAAACAATATTTTTATTCCATTTTTCCATTACTTGACCTTTTATAAGCATTTGGATATATGATAGTTTAATTGTATTGTAAGTATTCATTCCAAATTTGTATTTGTTTTCCAAAACATCTATTCCTTTCATAAAGTCTTTTAATGCTCTTACTAATTCACCTGTGCCAGTAGTTGAATCCGATTGAAATTCTACAACACAAAAATCATCAATCTTATTGCTTATAGGTTTATGTTTTACTAATACAAAATCAAAACTGCCAACGTTTGATAAATGAACCTCCGAAAAGAGAAGTACATTATTGGTTGTCCCAAATACCGCTTTAGATGCATCTTGAAATACAATATTGTTTTCCAAAAATCTATGAGGGCAGATAATAGGTTTTGTTTTACTATGGTTTACAGAACATACACCCATTGGATATTTTATTGTTCTGCTCTGTTTGTCGCATTTGGCTTCTCGAAATTTGCAATAGTAATTTTTTATTGCCTTTTTTGCTTCTGCTGATTTATTTTCAACAGGGAATGTAAATATTTCATTTGGATTCATAAACTATTTTTGAATTATAACTATTTCTTCTGGTAATAAAATATTATGTCCTGTACTTCTTCTCATTCTAAACAATTCTTTCCTGCAGTTTCTATATCCGATTTCTTGAGCCATTTTAATTAATATGTCGCAAACAGGAATATATACGCCTTTGATTGTTTGGTCGCCAACAACTTGAAGAAAATTTGCATCTTTTTTCATTAAATCATAAAATTCCAGCATACATAAATACATGTCTCCAAAATACTCTCTAACCATTCTTGGATAATCAAAACCCCAATTTTTATCTTTTGTTTGTTCGTAAATTTTGTCGCTTACAATTTTAACATCTTCAAATTTCATGGCATACGTTTCCGAATCGCTTTCCTTAAATATTAATTTTGTGCTACCCTTAACCATTTTCCTTTTTATTTTTTGTACATCATTCATACTCTTAACAAAATCAAGAAGATATAATTCTAATCGGGTTTGTCTTGTATATTCTAAGTCATTGGGGTAAGGTGGTGATGTAACAATAAAATCAATGGATTTAGGTTTTAAATGGTTTCTTGCATTTAAACAAGTATCGGTAATTAATTCGGATTTCCCATAATGATTATGTTTCTGAACAGCCTTTAAATCATTATAAATTTGAATTACTTTTTTTGTAAATAAATCCCAGAAATCCTCTTTTTCCCTAAATGGATAAAATGTTGTTCCAGGGCACAACGAAACATAAGAAGCGTCAAAACATGATTTTGATAATGCTATTAGAAGAAGATTTTTTATTTTTTTATTTTTTATTTCATCAATAAGATTTTTTAGTAAAATAACTTCTTTCTGTAAGGCAGGACTTAGCCACTGATTAATTTCTTTTTTAGGCATTACATTAATGAAACCTAAATCTAAATGTAATTTATCAAAGTTGTGAATTTCCTTTACGAACCTTTTACTAATGTTTGATATTTCCTTTTTAAATAATATTAAATCAATATCCCATGTTGTTTTTACTTCCGAAATAAAAGTCATTAAAGGATTAGCGTCAAAGCCAACTGCATCACATTGAAATAAGTTTGCAGAAATTAATGTTGTTCCACTTCCTGCAAAAGGCTCAACTATTAGTGATTCTGGTTTTAATTTGTATTCAATAATTTTTTCTTCTATAAGTGAATATGGAAAATCTTCCAAATAGTCGTACCACTTATGAATAACACCAAATTTATTAAGGTCGCTAATTGTTTGCTCAAATTCAAAAAGAGTATTCGGTGTATCAGTTTTTGATTCTGCAAATTTTATTATTTTTTCAGAATACTCTTTTCGTTTATAATCATTTCTTTTTATAATTTTTGAAAATAAATCAAAACAATTTTCAGGAATTGAAAAACCATTTAGTAAATCACCTTCAATAAATCCTTTATCAACAAGCATTTTTATTGCATCAGCAAGTATTTTGCTTTCTTTTGGATAATCCGTTAATTCTGATAAAACTTTAATTGTTGTTTCCTTTTTTTCAGCGAGAGCTAAATAGATTTGTTGCAATACCTGAGCTTGCAAAAAAGGCAATTTATTTGGATTTATTACTTGTGTCTGTATCAAAACTGTCATAAATATTTTTTGTAAAAATACAAATTAATCAATTCATTTCCGCATTTTCTTACCAGCATTAAACATAACAATTGTATAAACCCAATTTATCCAACATTAACCATTTACAAAAATATTAAAACATGTTTATCTTTTAAACACTATATAATGTTATTTTATAGGTTGCAGAAACTTAATTATTTTCGAGAAAAGTTCTTCGGGTTTAAATGGTTTCGAAATATATTCGTTCATTCCTTGTTCGAAACATTTTTCTTTTTCGCCTTTAATTGCTGCGGCTGTAAGAGCAATAATTGGAATATTCCTTTTTTTGCCCGTCATGTTATCTCTTATAAATCTTGTGGCTTCGTACCCGTCCATTATTGGCATGTGCAAATCCATTAAAATTACGTTATAATCCTGCTTTTTAACCATTTCAATAGCAACTTGCCCATTTTGAGCTACGTCAATATTTTTAAAATTTTGTTTTTTCAATATAGTTGTAGCGAGAAAAATATTTAGTTGATTATCTTCGACTAATAGGATTTTTGAGTTTTCGAGAATTTCTTTTGTTACATGGCTGATATTTTCTTCTGAACGTTGTTCAAGTTCCTCTAAATTTGGTGCCGAAGCTTTTTTATAAGGAATAATAAAACAAAATTTACTGCCTTTATTTAATTCACTTTCTACCCAGATTTTTCCGTTTTGTAATTCAATTAATTGTTTGCAAATTGTTAACCCAAGTCCGGTACCTCCATATTTTCTTGTAGTATCACTTGTTGCCTGGCTAAAACTTTGGAAAATAAATTCTAATTTATCTTTCGGAATACCAATGCCTGTATCTTGCACACTTATAAATAATTCAATAGAATCATTTATTTCATTTTTTTTCTCAACATTTAAAGTAATACTTCCGTTTTCGGTAAATTTTACAGCATTAGCAACTAAATTTAAAAGAACTTGATTTAATCGAACCTGGTCGCCAATAAAATAATCGGGCACATCTTCGTTTTTGTTTATTAGAAGTATTAAGTTTTTTTCTTTTATTTTAAAATCGAAAGTGCTGCAAATATTATTAAATGTGTCGTTTAAATTAAATCGAATTGATTCAAACTCTATTTTACCTGCTTCAATTTTCGAGAAATCTAAAATATCATTAATAATAACCAATAAATTGTCTGCCGATGTTTTAATATGTCTTAAATAATCACTTTGTTCGCCATTAACTATTGTGTCGAGAAGCAAACTTGTCATTCCAACAATTCCGTTCATTGGAGTACGAATTTCGTGACTCATATTTGCCAGAAAAAGTTCTTTAATTTTAGCCGAACTTAAAGCTTGTTCTTTTGCTAAAACTAATGCTTCGTTTTGCTCTTCAATTTTAGCAAGCATGAGGTTAAAACCTCCAATAAGTTCGCCAATTTCATCGTTACCTTTTTTATCTAATCGAACAGAATAATCGCTATTAGCTGTAATTTTATTTACCGTTTTTGATAGGCGTTTTATAGGTTTCGAAATAATTTTTTGCAACTGAATTGAAATAATAAATGCAAATATTAAAGAGCCAAGAGTAATAATAAGAAGGACTAAAATAAATTTTGTGAACCTGATTTCGTAATCTTTTAAATCGCGGTCAAGAAAAATATAGCCTATAATTGTTTTTGAATCTGATTCGTCAAAAATTGGTCGTAAAATTTTAATTGATTGTTCGTTAAGTATTGTTGTGTCTTTAGAGTTAATAATAAGTTGCGGACTTATAGATTTTACCGAATCTCTTTTAAAATTTGCGAATGGTTGTTTTTTTTCGTTAAAAATACATGCAATGTTAATATGCGGCTCTGCCTTAAGTGATTTTAAAATAGATGTTGCTTGTTTGGAATCGTTAAATAAAATCGCCGCAGTTGAGTTATTTGAAATAATTTGAGAAACAATTTCGAGACTCTGAAGATTTTTTTTACTGAATTCGTTTTTATCGTATCTAACATAAAAGAAAGCCGCAATTATTTGAGATAAAAGTGTAACCGTAATAATTATAATTATTACTTTATACTTAATGGAGATGTTATTAAAACTTAATTTCTTCATCGGTAACAATTCTTGATAATGCTAATAATTTTGAGCTTATTACTAATAATGCATGTGCCGAAGCTTTGTTATTTATTTCAAATCTTTTTTGAGAATACTGTCTTGTAAAATTAATTATTCCACCGCTTTGGCAAAAATCTTCGATATTGTCGCCAACGGTTAAAATTGGTTTGTTATTAATAGATTGCAAAAGTTGATTTAGTTGAAGTTTGTTTATTTTACTAATAAATAAAATATGACAAGTAGCAGCATCTTCAATAGTTGTAATGTTAATTATGATTATTGGACGGTTTTGAATTGTTTTATTTTGAATTGTTTGTTGTAAAATTTCTTCAAATGGATTATTTCCGTATATGCCAATTATAAAAGGGTCGGCAGGGCTTTTAAATGCTTCGTTGGGCCATTGTACAAACTTGCCAAAATTAAAAAGATATGCAGCTTTTAACTCGTATTCTGTATATTGTTGCGATTTTGCAGTAAATGGAACAATAAACAATAAAATTAGCCAAAAACGGCTTCTTACTTTAATATAGTATTGTAAGAAATGCTTCATCAAATTTATTGCTAATTGTTATTTACTTCAAATATTTTAATTTCAACTCTTCTAAGTTGTCTCATTTCTTCTTTTTTAGTTAATTGTTCGTTGCCAATTCCACCATGTGCAGTCATTAATATTCTTCGCGATTCAATTTGATTTGAAACTACAAATTCCATTACGTTAAATGCACGCATTCTTGATAATTCCATATTGTTATCGGCTTTTCCGGTTGGGTCGGCATATCCGTGTATTTCAACTCCTAAATTTTTGTTCGAAAACAATAGTTGAATTACGCCATTTAACATTTGTTCATATTTTTTTTCGATATCCGATTTTCCTGTTTCGTAAAATAGATAATTTATATAAACATATTTTCGGGCTTTTTCTGATGATGATTTAAACTCAATTGGTTTTTCAACAACTTTATTTATGGTATCTTTTTGATTTAATAATTTTGAAAAAACAACATTTTTCTCATTGTTAATATTAATAGACGGGAGTGAATATATTGTATCATTATCAAAAACAACGGGTTCTAAAATAGTAAAATTTGTATCAACTCCAAAGAAATAAACTTTATTAGTTATATCATTGTATATTGTGTTAGCATCAATAAGTAGTAGCGAAATAGAATCAGTTTTTTCAATTGCAGTTTCAATTAAATTTAATAAGTTGTCGTATTCTTTAGTTTTTTTATTGTTAGAATTGATATTATAATTTTTTTCCGATAAAATATCAAGTTGTTTAAAACCAATGCTATCGGTTGTATTAATAATGTTTTCAACAGCCTTTAATAAATCATCGAATTTGTGAATTTGAACAGTATCATTTTCGCCCGATAAATTAATTGAAGATGGAGTTTTGTAAATATCATAAAATGTATTTGTTATTGTAATCTCTTGCCCTATAACGCTATCGTTTTCAGCAACTTTTATTTGCTTTAAAAATATTTCCTGAAAAAGTTCGTAAAAATATGTCTGATTAGGTACAAAAATATTTATTAGTTGCGGGTAATATCCTTCGGCTTCAATAATCATGTCGTAATTTTTGTTAGGAGGAAAAATCATTAAATATTTTCCTGTTTTTGGATTAGGGTTGTAAATATAACGCAGCCGTTCTTTTGTTTTATGGTCAATTACTTTTATTTTGGCTTTAACAGGTTTAGGAGGTTCACCACCCATTATAGTTCCTTTTATTAATGTTAACGGAATAGTTTTGTGCAAAATAACTTTGTAAATATCGTGTTTGCCAAAAATGTTGTCGTGAGCCGATGAAAGATACGCAGTATTACCATCGGCAGAAATCACAAAACCAATATCATCGCTTGTTGTATTTATTGGATAGCCAATGTTTGCAGGTTTTGTCCAATTGTTATTCAAATCTGTTTTGGAACTAAAAAAAATGTCGAATCCGCCCATAGTGTTGTGTCCATTTGAACTGAAATAAAGTGTTTTGTTATCGGGATGAATAAATGGCGCATCTTCGTCATATTCAGTATTTATTGATGGTCCAAGATTTTGCAAATTAGACCAATTTCCCGATTCGTCTTTTGTAACTTTGTATAAATCTTTACCACCAAAACCTCCGGGACGATTGCTCGAAAAGTATAGCTCGTGTCCATCGGGAGTAGTACTCACATTTCCTTCCCACGATGGTGAATTTATTATTTCGGGCAATTTGTTAAAATCGCTGCATTTTCCATTTACTATTCTACAGGAATAAATGTCGGCAGAAACATCATCACCAACTGAAAGATATAAAAATTCTCCATCAGGCGAAGCTCCTGCTAACGAAATCTGTTTCCCTTCTGGAAGATTATTTATACTTATTTCAAAGGGTTCCTGCCACTTTTTATTTTGTAAAACTGAGCAATAAATTTTTTTCAAAAACTCAACATCTAACTGTCCATAAGTTTTAGAAAAAGAACGGGTAAAATAAATCATTTCTTCGTCAGCCGAAATAAAAGGTGTTGTTTCGCTATTATCTGTATTAACAGGTTTTCCTATATTATAAATTTCTGTTAGTATTGGTTTAGAATAAATTTCTTTTGCATTATTACAAGTTGTGAGCATTCTTTCAGACGATTTAAAATGTGGTTCTGTTTTAGCTGATATTTCAATAAATCTATTAAAAGATTTTATTGCATCATCAAACTGGTAATTAAGATGGTAGAGAGTTCCTAAATCGTAAAAAACAACATTAGGTAATAAATTTCCTCCCTTTTCAATGGCATATTCAAGATATGGAATTCCTTTTGTTTTTTCGTAAAGAGTGTTTAAATAACATGCACCAATGTAATATTTTATTTCAAAATTTTCAGGGCTTAGTGTATCTAATTTTAATAATAATGGCAGGGCTTTACTAAATTCTTCGTTGTTAAAATATTCATAAGCAATCTTTTGAAGTTTCTTTTTATTTTGAGGTACATCTTGTGTATAAATATTATTTGTTATAAGAAACATTATAAAAATAAATAATATTTTGATGTTCAGTATTTTATTCATAAATATAAAATGTGTTTCAAATGAATTTCTTATTTGTTATGTAATTTTAAAAGTTAAAGGTAGCACTATTTCAATAATTGTTATTGATTGAACTTAATAAAAATATTATTCAGAAAATTATCAATAATTGTAATATTCGAAATATCAGTTAAATGACGCTTCTATTTCTTAACATATAAAGGTTTATAACTTTAAAATAATGTGCAAATATACTATCATTCGCCGTATTAATTTTATTGTTTAATTTTTAAACAGATGAAACATTCATTTTCAAAAATTTGGACACACATTAGTTTCAGGTTTGGAGTTTTTAACAACCTCAAATAATTTGTGATATTTGATTTATAATATTTGATTTAAAAAAGACATTAAAAATTTATGAATAAAGAAGAATTAAAAAAACAGAACAAAAATCCGAAATCAAAAATCATAGATCCGAAATTATAATATGAAAACCTCAAACTAATAAAAATGAACTAATTAATAAAATATAAACACATGAAATACATTTTATTACTTCTATTTATAAGCAACGTAATGTTGTATAGTGTTAAAGCACAAGATATTGAATTTAAGAAAAAGAATTTTACCGATGCTAAAGGTTTTAACGAAGCAATAAACAACATTAAAAAAGGTGATGATTATTTTAATCAACAAAAAAAATGGACATGTTCGCAAGCCCTTGATTATTACTTAAAAGCTAATATTTTTAATCCAAATAATTCGATGTTGAATTTTAAAATTGGCATTTGTTATTTGAATTCTTCTGACAAAGCTTCTTCGTTAAATTACTTTTTAAAAGCTCAAAGTCTAAACCCTAATGTTGATGCTAAAATCGAATATGCTATTGCACAAGGATACCATTATAATTTGCAGTTCGACAATGCAATAGAACATTATAAAAAATTTCAAAGCTCTTATTCCGGTGCCGATAAAAATGCTATTGATAAAAAAATAACTGAATGTGAAAATGGTAAGGTACTGGTTAGTAAACCAATAGATGTGAAAATTGAAAATATCAGTGCGGTTAATTCAAAATATAGCGATTATGCTCCATTAATTACTGCCAACGAAAAACAAATAATATTTACTTCACGTCGCGAAGGAAGTACAGGGGGCGAAATTGACCCTAACGAACTCGAATATTACGAAGATATTTATCAGTCAATTAAAGTTGCAAGTGGTTGGACTGCACCAGTAAAAATAAATGGTAATGTAAATACATCTTCGCACGATGCAAGTGTAGGATTATCTTTTGATGGCACATTGTTATTTATTTACAGAGGATTAATACACGGTGGCGATTTATACGAATATACTTTGAAAAACTACATTTGGTCGCAGTCAAAACCACTTAACAAAATTAATACAGAGTTTCACGAAACTTCTGCATGTATTTCTGCCGATGGCAAAACACTTTATTTAGTTAGCGACAGGCACGACAAAACAATTGGAATGAGAGATATCTTTGTTTCGCAATTACAAGTTAATGGCGAATGGGGTGAGCCAGAAAATATTGGTGAAGCTGTAAATACACCTTACGACGAAGAAGGTGTATCGTTATCAAAAGATGGAAAAACACTTTATTTCTCTTCTACCGGGCATAATTCTATGGGTGGTTTTGATATGTTTAAATCAACTTTTGTTGATGGTAAATGGACAACTCCCGAAAATTTAGGTTATCCGTTAAACACTCCTGATGACGATATGTATTGTCAGGTTTTTGATGAAAACGGTAATTTGCATGGATATTTTTCAGCAACACGTAAAGAGGGATTAGGCTCATCAGATATTTATTCGTTTCAAATGAATCCAAAACAAACTGCTTTAAAAAACTTAAACGATTCTACCGATAATCCCGAAAATTATAAAGTTCCGGTTGAAAATGGCGAACCATCTAATTTGTTTGTAAACGTAAAAGATTCAACTAAAAATGAACCGGATAATGTGCAAAAAACAGTAGAAAATAAAAAAGATACAACTAAAAACGTTGCTCAAAACATCAATAAAAATGAACAGAGTAATGTGCAAAAAACAGTAGAGAACAAAACTGACACAATTAAAAACACCGCTCAAAACATCAATAAAATTGAGCAGAATAATGTACAAAAAACAGTAGAGAACAAAACTGACACAATTAAAAACAATGCTCAAAACACAAATAAAAATGAACCTAATAATGTACAAAAAACAGTAGAGAATAAAGCCGATACAACTAAAAACGTTGTTCAAAACACAAATAAAAACGAACAAAACAATGTACAAAAAACAGTAGTTAACAAAACCGATGCAAATAAAAACATCGTTCAAAACACTAATAAAAAAGAACCTGAAATAAATAAAAACGATGTTCAGATTGCTAATAACGAAAATGTATATTTTAAAGTTCAGGTTGGAGCTTGTCATCGCCAAATTCCTTATGCAGAATTACATCAGCGTTATCGCGGTAAAAAAGATGTGATAATGGAACAACACGAAGGTTGGTACAAATATTTATTTGGAAAATATGATAAATATTCACAGGCAAAACAGGATAAATTAACCTGCGGAACACCCGATGCCTGGGTTGTTGTATATAAAAACGGACAACGTGTAAATATTAGCGAAGTAATTAAGATACTTTCGTACTATCCTTTTAATAAGCTGCTTATAGCAATGTTAAACTAAATTTTCTTGCTCAATTTGCAATTGTTTTAACTTTTTTTTAAATTTAATAAATAATTTTTTCATAAATTGCACACATTATTTAAAATAATGTTTATGAAAAAATTATTTCAATTATTGTTTCTCTTTTTGTGTACTCAAAACCTATTGTTTGCACAAGTTAAGGGCGATACAACTTTAATTGTTGCCGAAAATCAGGAAGCCGAAATTGCATATAATAAAGGTATCGAAAATTTTAAAAATAAGCAATATCAGGAAGCAATAAACAATTTTACAGAGGCAATTAAAGTTAAATCCGATTTTGCAAAAGCATATTTTAACCGTGGAAGTGTAAAAGCCGAAATGAAAACATTTCAGGATGCTGTTACTGATTTTAACGCTGCAATAAAATACGATTCAACAATGCTTACTGCATATTATTCCCGGGGCAGAGTTAAACAGCAAATGAAAGATAATCAGGGAGCTGTAAAAGATTACACGTTAGCGATTGAAAAGGGATTAAAAGACGTAAAGGTTTATTATTACAGAGGAATGATTAAATTTTTGTCCGACGATTTTCAGGGAGCAGTTGACGACTATACCAATGCCATTCAAATTGACCCGAGAGATGCATTGGCTTATAACGACAGGGGAAGTGCATACAGAAAACTCGAAAAATACGACGAATCAATTGCCGATTACAAAAAGGCTTTAATGCTCGACCCAAATCTCGATTTTACATATAATAATCTTGGAAGTGTTTTACGCAAAAAAGATAAATTCGATGATGCTATTGATGCTTACACACAAGCAATTAAAATAAAATCGGATAATGTTATCGCTTATAATAACCGCGGAAGTGCAAAATTCGAAAAGAAAGATTTTAACGGAGCAATTGAAGATTTTAAAAAAGCTATTTCGCTCAAAAGCGATTATCTTGCTGCATACAATAATCTCGGCTCGGCAAAAATTAAATTACAGGATTTTAAAGGTGCAATTGACGATTTTGATAACATAATAAAAAAAGATGCTAATTATGGTTACGCATACTTAAATCGTGGTATTGCAAAAGAAGAACTTCGTATGACAACCGAAGCTTGCAACGATTGGAAAAAAGCAAAAGAACTTGGAATTAAAGCTGCAACAGTATTTATTTCGGAATGTAATTAATCTAAATCATGTTACGCACAGTTAAATATGTTTTTTTTGTAATATAAGTTAAGTGAATTAAGAATTGTCAGTTATTGGGTTATTAAGTTATTAACGATTAATTGAAATAATGAATAGTTTTGAAGAATTAGAAGTTTATAAAAAAGCAAGAGAACTTAGAATAAAAATTTCTGAGTTAGTAAAACATTTTCCTGCTGAAGAAAAATATAGACTTGCTGACCAATTAATTAGAGCATCAAGATCAGCCACAGCAAATATTACAGAAGGATTTGGAAGATTTCATTATCAAGAAAACATACAATTTTGTAGGCATGCAAGAGGTTCATTATTTGAAATATTAGAGCATTTAATTTGTTCACTCGATGAAAAATATATTCTTAATGAGCAATATTTAAATTTAAAAAATGATACTCTTTTTGTAATTAAATTGTTAAACGGATATATTCTTTATCTTAAAAATGCGAAAAGTAAGACTAATTTAAAGAACGATAATTCTGAAATTGCTAATAACTTAATAACTAAATAACTTAATAACTTAATAACTTAATAACTAAATCAGTAAACTAAATTATGAGAAAGTTAGAAATTATAATAACATCAATATTAATAGTAATTACAAGCATTGTAAACGCTCAGGAAATTGAAATCAAAAAAGATGATTTTGCAAATAAAGACGATTATAAAACCGCAAAAGATAATTTAAAACAAGCTGAAGAATTATATGCTCTCGGAAGAGGCGGCTATCGCCGAGCACTCGATTTTTATTTGCCAGTTGTTCGAAAAGTTCCGAACAATGCAGCTTTAAATTATAAAATTGGTAATTGCTATTTACATTCAATACAGCGTGTTAAGTGTATAGATTACTATAAAAAAGCATATAACTTAAATCCGAATATCGCCCCCGATATTTTGGGGGTTCTTGCATCCGGTTATCATTTGAATCTCGAATTCGATAAAGCAATTGAGCTTTATACTAAATACAAAAACCAACTTTCCCCCTCCGATTTACAGGCAAAAAGAAAAGAAATTGATAAACGAATTGAGGAGTGTAATAATGGTAAGGAATTAATTAAAAATCCGATACGTGTATATATTGATAATTGCGGAGCTAATATTAACACTGCATATCCCGAATACAGCCCGTTAATTTCTGCCGATGAATCAATGATGATGTTTACTTCTCGTCGCGAAGATTCTTATGGAGGCGGAAAAGACCCCGATGACAATATGTTTTTCGAAGATATTTATGTTTCATATAACGATGGAAAAGGATGGGGATTAGCAAAAAATGTTGGAAAACCTTTAAATTCTAATAATAACGATGCTACAGTCGGACTTTCACCTGACGGGCAGCAGTTGTTTACATTTAACGGTAAAGCTAACAATGGTGATATTTTTGTGTCTAATTTAAAAGGTTCGGAATGGACTAAGCCCGATGACGGACCATTAAGAAAATACATAAATACTGAATATCACGAAACATCTGCATCATTTTCGTTTGATGGAAAAACAATGTATTTTATCAGCGACCGTCCCGATGGTTTTGGTGGGCACGATATTTGGCAAACTCACTGGGATGCAGATAAAGAACGTTGGGGAGAACCAAAAAATTTAGGCAGCACAATAAATACAGAATATGACGAAGAGGGTGTATTTATGCACCCCGACGGAAGAACCCTGTATTTCAGTTCACGTGGGCATAATTCAATGGGAGGTTTCGATATTTTTAAATCAACACTTGGCGATGACGGCTCTTGGTCGAAACCTGAAAATTTAGGATATCCTGTTAATACCCCCGATGACGATTTGTTTTTTATTTTAAGTGCAAGCGGTAAACATGGCTATTATAGCTCAGTTCGCGACGATGGTTTTGGCGATTATGATATTTTTATGATTACATTTCGTGGTGCTGAAAAAAATCCGGTTTTACAAAACGAAGATAATTTATTGGCAAATGTCGAACCCGTAGCCGAAAGTATTATTGCCGAACAGGTCGAAATAAAAACTACGAGATTAACTATTTTAAAAGGAACTATAAAAGATGCTCTTACACTTAATCCCGTTGAGGCTCAAATCGAAATAGTTGATAACGTAAAAAATGAAGTAATTTCTACATCTTCTTCTAATAGTTCCACAGGTCGTTATCTAATATCATTACCTTCGGGTAGAAATTATGGAATTGCAGTAAAAGCAACCGGCTATCTTTTTCATTCCGAAAATTTTGATATCCCTGCTGCAACAAATTATCAGGAAATCACTAAAGATATATTATTAAATAAAATGGCTATTGGGCAGAAAGTTATTCTTAAAAACATTTTCTTCGACTATGCAAAAGCAATTTTACGTTCAGAGTCATTTCCAGAGCTCGACCGCCTTATTAAGCTACTTACCGATTTTCCAAATTTGAGAATAGAAATATCGGGGCATACCGATAATCAAGGCTCGTTACAAACAAATCAAAAATTATCAGAAAACAGAGCAAAAGCCGTTGTTGACTATTTAATAAGCAAAGGAATTGCATCGTCCCGATTAGAATTTAAGGGATATGCTTATTTACAACCTATTGCTTCAAATGATAAAGAAGAAGGACGCCAACAAAATAGAAGGGTTGAATTTAAAGTGCTTCAAAATTAAAGATGAATGTTAAAACGACTTTATATAGTGCTTTTTATTTTTATTGTAGTTACAAGGTTATTTGCTCAAAATAATGTTGAATTTACTAAAGAAAATTTTCCAAACGACCCCTCTGGATTAAAAGCCGCCCAAAATAGTATTTTAGATGGAAACGACTTTTACATGGAAGGTAAAGGTGGTTATAGTTTAGCCCTCGAACATTACTTAAAAGCTAACGCATTTAATTCCAACAATGCTCAATTGAATTATAAAATTGGAGTTTGTTATTTAAATGGAATTCAAAAAGATAAAGCTTCTGATTTTTTACAAAAAGCTTTTCGCTTAAATAATAATGTGGCAGACGATATCCATTTTCAATTAGGCTGTGCATTGCAGAACTCTTTAATCTTCGACGAAGCCATTGAAGAGTTTATTATTTACAAAAACACTAATAAAAACGAAAGGCAAAAAGCTGAAATTGAAATTAAAGTTAATAAAAGAATTGATGAATGTAAAAATGGCTTTGAATTATTAAATACTAAAGGAAAAGGAAAAATAATAAATGTTAAAAATGTAAACTCCGAATATCCCGATTATTGCCCGCTAATTTCTGCCGATGAAAAAGTTATGATTTTTACTTCTCGTCGCCCAACTACTACCGGAGGTCAACTCAATGATGAAGACCTTATGTATTATGAAGATATATATATTAGCAGAAAAACTGATTCTGTTTGGTCTGACCCTCAAAATATAGGTCCTCCGATAAATACTCCATTTCACGATGCCACAGTTGGTTTATCGCCCGATGGACAAGAACTTTATATTTATAAAAGCGATAATGGAGGTGATATTTATTCGTGTAAATTAAATGGAGATAAGTGGAGTGAACCTAAAGCATTACCGGCACCTATTAATTCAAAATTTCGTGAATCATCTGCAAGTATCTCATCCGACGGAAATACTCTTTATTTTGTTAGCGATAGAGATAAAAATACTGGACGTGATATTTATCGTTCAACAAAAGATAAAAATGGAAAATGGGGAGATGCTGAAAAACTTAGCGATGTAGTTAATACACCTTATGATGAAGAAGGTGTTTTTATACATCCCGATAACAAAACATTATACTTTTCATCTAAAGGACATAATACTATGGGTGGGTATGATATTTTTTGTACAGTTCTGCAACCCGATAGCACTTGGAGTAAGCCAAAAAATCTTGGTTTTCCAATAAATACTCCCGACGATGATGTTTATTTTACTATGTCGGGTAGTGGTTTGCATGGTTATTTTTCATCAGTTCGTCCCGAAGGAAAAGGCGAAAAAGATATTTATCTTATTGATTTTACCGAAGCTAAACCGCCAATAGGAACATCTAATTTAACAATTGTAATAGGTGAAATTAAAGATGCTGTTTCGGGTTTGCCTTTAGAAGCTGATATTGAAATAACCAATAATGTAAAAAATAAAATTGTTGCTAAGAATACATCAAACTCAGCTACCGGCGAATATCTTGTTTCACTTCCATCCGGAAAAAATTATGGGATTACAGTAAAAGCAAAAGATTATATGTTTCATTCCGAGAACTTCAATATACCTGATTCAGCAGCATTTTCTGAAGTAACTCTTAATATTCAGTTAGAAAAAATGAACGTTGGTTCAAAAATTATTTTAAGAAATATCTTTTTTGACTATGCTAGCGATAGCATTAAAACAGAATCAATTGCAGAGTTAGAAAATGTTTATAATCTGCTTCATGAAAATCAAAGTTTGAGAATTGAAATATCCGGACACACTGATAATCAAAGCTCATTAGAAACAAATATTAAATTATCAACTGCAAGAGCAAAAGCTGTTGCCAATTATCTTGTGATAAAAGGAATTGCAGCAAACCGACTCGAAAGTAAGGGGTATGCTTTTTCGCAATCTGTTGCCTCTAACGATACCGAAGATGGACGTAAGAAAAACCGACGAGTGGAATTTAAAATTTTAAGCAAATAATGTGTTTTATCATCATTTAAAAAAAGTGAAAAGTTAAAAGTGAAAAGTTAAAAGTGAAAAGTGAAAAGTGAAAAGTGAAAAGTTAAAAGTGAGAAGATAAAAAAAATAAAAGTTTGTAGTTTATGGTTATAGTTAGGTTATTGGGTTAATAATTATTAGGTTATTGAGTTAATAACCAATAACTTAATAACCAATAACTTAATAACCAATAACTTAATAACCA
>JAVHRE010000142.1:0-4851 GCA_036171495.1 Bacteroidales bacterium | reverse complement strand
GATAAAAAAACTGATACGGAGAAAATAGAATTTCTGAATAATCTGGCTGAAAAAAACATAAAGACTTCGCCTGAAAAAAGTATTGATTATGCAAATCAATCACTTGAAATAGCAAGGAAAATAAAGAACCATAATGGTGAACTTAGCTCATTGCTTATGCTTGGAAAAGCACAAAAGGGAGCTGGTAAATTTTCAGAAAGTATAAATTACGTTCAGAAAGCTTTGGATATTTATGTAGCAGCAAACCATAAAGTGGGCGAAGCCTATTGCTACAGTGAAATCGGAGACCTTTATAAAAACCTTAATAAATATAACGATGCTATTGAGAACTTATCTAAAGCATTACAATTATATCAGGAATTAAAAGATAACAAAAACACTAATTTAACTCTAAATAGTATAGGCAATGTTTATTTTAAATCTCAAAATTTTCAGAAAGCAATAGAATATTATAATAAAGTGCTTACACAAATTGAAACATCCGGAGATAATAAGGGAATTGCAGTAATAACTAACCAGATAGGTGCTTCTTATGCAAACTGGGGAAATTATGAAGAAGCTTTAAAATATCTTGAGAAAGCAAAAAAAATAGCCGAAACAAACAATTACACTCAATTACTTTCATTGATTTCTAAAAATATCAGCGACATGCAATACAACATTGCAAATACTGAAAAAAACAAAACCGACTTTGATAAAGAAAATAATGCTAAACAGCAACAATATGTGTCGTCATTAGAAACCGAAAACACAGTAGCAAAAAATAAAAATCTGAAATCATTTGAAGAAATTGAAAAGTTAAGTTTCGAAAATCAGGCTAAAGAACTAAAACTGCATGTTATACAAGATAATTTAGATAATCAAGTATTAAGGAGTAACATTAAACAACAAAAAATTAAAATGCTTGATTCGGACAATAAATTAATTCAGACAAAACTATCAAAAGAACAGGATACACTTAAAAACCAGAAGAGAATAATGTTTATTATCCTTGCAGCTTTTGGTATTGTCCTTATTCTGCTAATATTCATATTCAGATTATTCTTATATAAGAAAAAGTCGCTCATTCTGTTAGAAAGCCAGCATCAGGAAATATTAATACAAAAAGAAGAAATTGAAACCCAAAATGAAAACATGGTAGTTATTAATGAAGAACTTCAACACAAAAATATTTTAATAATTGATAGTATAAATTATGCTAAACGAATACAAAATGCAGTATTACCAAGTGATGAACATGTTAATAAATTATTTGCCCAGTCGGGTTTTAATGGTGCAAAGTTTTTTATTCTTTATAAGCCTAAAGACATAGTAAGTGGCGACTTTTACTGGGTAGCAAAAACGGGCAATTATTTATTTATCGCCGTAGCCGATTGTACGGGGCATGGCGTACCCGGTGCTTTTATGAGTTTGATTGGAATTTCGCTATTAAATGAAATAGTGAAAGGGAAAAATATTTTATGCCCAGCCCAGATACTTAATGAATTAAATAGTTCTATTATTAATTCTCTCAATCAGGCATTTGGAAATTCTAACGATACGAATGAAATAGTTACCGATGGCATGGAAATAACACTATGCAGAACTGAACTTAATTCACACGAAATGCAAATTGCGATAGCAGGGCAAACCGCATTAATAATAAATAATGATACTGTCAAAGAAATTGATGGCACATTTTATAGTATTGGTGACCCAATTATAGCAAAACGAGAACTTGAATTTCAGAAACAAATAATTACGACAAGTAACAATGATACAATATATATATTTTCCGATGGTTATACTGACCAATTTGGTGGTCCTGAAAATCAAAAATTTACGAAAAGTAAATTCAAAGATTTATTGTTATCAATAAACTCAAAACCTTTGGAAGAACAAAAAACAATACTTAACACATCTGTTAAAGAGTGGATGTTATCTAATCAAAAACCACAGGAGCAAACAGATGATATTACTGTAATAGGGTTAAAGATTAATGGTTAATGATTTAAACTTATCAATCTTTCAACTTTATTACTTTATAAAGTTTATAAAGTACTTAAAGTTCATAATTAATAATTTGAAATTAATAATTAATTATTAATTTTGGCGGTATAGCTACAATAAATAAAGTTAGAAGTTTAAAAAAAAGTTTTATGTTCGTTGTTTTTCCGCTCAGGCGGGACATTTATCAGCATTTTTGTAAACGATAAACAATGAACAAGAAACTATGAACAATGAACAATAAACAATAAACAATTTGTATTATGTCAATTTATGAAATTTTCAATAGTTTAGAATCCGATAATTTGAGTTTTTTATACAAAGGTCAGTTTAGTGATACAATAACTGATAAAATACTAAGTTTAATTGAAGTTAATATAAGCAACAATATGGTTGAATTGGCATCACTTAAAAAGAAGGTGCCTTTTTTAATGGTCGAATGTTTCCAAAATATTGTACGACATGCCGCTGTGTTAAAAGATGAAATGGGATTTTTTATGATACGGAATGTTGGAAGCAGTTATTTTATTGCTTCGGGTAATGGACTTATGAATCTTAATATACCTTTACTTAAAACAAGGCTCGAAAAAATTAATTCCTTAAATAAAGAAGAACTGAAAGAATATTATTTAGAAATACTAAATAACGAAGAAATGTCTAAAGAAGGGGGTTCGGGTCTTGGTTTAATTGAGATGGCACGAAAATCGGGACAGAAGATCGATTTTGCATTTTATCCGCTTAACGATACCTTCTCGCTTTTCTATATTCAATTAAAAATCAAAAGCAATGAAGAGCAAGAACAAGAAAAAGTGCAAGAGACAATACCAGTATTTGATACCCTTTCAACAATTAACCATGCAACAGAACTTCACAAAAACATGAGAGATAATAATATACTTTTAATACAACAGGGAGATTTTTCGCAAGACACTCTTTTTTCTATTCTTACAATGGTTGAAAATAATTTAAAACAGCAGACTGATATCTCAAACAAAAGCAAAGCAATATATCACGTATTAGTCGAACTGTTGCAAAATATTACTAAACATGCCTATTCTGCTTCCAATACAAATTTAAAAAAAGGAATTTTTACTGTTTCTAAAAATGATAACAATTATCAGGTGTCTTCTGGCAACTATATTGCTACAGGCAAAACAGAGCAACTTAAACAACACCTCGAACAAATAAACTGTCTTAATCAGGATGAGTTAAAGACATTTTACCAAAAAACTTTACGACAAAGCACCGAAACCTCAGGATTAGGGATAATTGATTTAGCAAGATTAAGCTCATCTCCTCTTGAGTATAATTTTTATCCAAAAAATAATAATTTGACATTCTTTGAAATAACTGCAAAAATATAGAAAAATGGAAAAAATAATAATCACCAATCAAAGTGGAGATATTCCGAATATTACATTAGACAAAGAAGCCAATGTATTTGAAATTTACGGAAAATCATTTCCCGAAAATGCTGCCGAATTTTATTCACCAATAATTAAATGGATAAAAGAATATACTCAAAGTCCAAATCCACAAACAGTTTTTACAATAAATTTAGAATATTTTAACTCTTCATCATCAAAAAAACTCTTTGAAATTCTAATGAATTTGGAACAAATAACTACCACAGGCGGAAATATTCTTGTTAAGTGGTATTATGATGAAAATGACGATGTAATGTTTACCAGAAGCAAAGATATACAAGCCGTTTTAAACATCCCAATAGAGTTTATTAAGAAAACTAAATAAAAATTGATTATTGTTTTGATTAATGTTTTTCAAAAGAAATTCATGAGGAAATTTGAACTTCTATAAGCTATGCAACAGTAAAAAGAATCTTAACGGTTTGACACGGATGTGGCTACCGGCTTTGAAAAACACGAAAAATTGCGGTTAATTTCTATTACAATTAATCTCTTCTGCCCGAAAATAAGGCAATATAATAAAGTAATGTAGCAAGCGATGCCAATGCAGCAACAACATACGTATATGCAGCCCATTTAAGTGCATCTTTAGCTTTTGGATATGTTGAGGAATTTGTAATTCCACTTTTTGAAAGCCAAACCAAAGCTCTGCTACTTGCATTAATTTCAACAGGTAATGTAACAAAACTAAACAAAGTAGTAAGTGCAAATAAAATTATTCCGCCTAACAATAAATATGGAAAACTTTGTAACGTAAGAATACCGGCAAGTAAAACCCATTGAATCCATTTTGATGAAACGCTAACAATTGGCACTAATGCAGTTCTCATTTGTAAAAAAGAATAAGCTTGTGCATGCTGAACTGCATGACCACATTCATGAGCAGCAACAGCAGCCGATGCAACACTTTGCCCATTATATACTTCGGGACTTAAATTAACGGTTTTTGAAAGTGGGTTATAATGGTCGGTAAGCGAACCTGGTACCGAAATTACTTTTACATCAAGAATCCCGTTTTCGCGTAACATCTTTTCGGCAACGTCTTTACCACTTAAATAATTATTTATTGGAATTTTTGAATACGCTTTAAATTTTGATTTTAATTGCATGCCTATTAACCAACTAATAAGCATAAATACACCGAAAATAATCCAAATTGATGGCATAATATTGATTTTTAATTTTGAACTATATGCCATTCAAATTATTTGCCAATTATAAATTATGACTAAATGGCATGAGAAGTTTAATTTAACGGTTTGATGTTGGATTTGGCGGGCATTTGCTTGCAAATGGTTGTCAAAACGTAATGAAGATAATTTATAAAGGGTTTTACTTATGTAGTGTTCGCAAGAAAACATGTAAATTTGCTCTTATTTAGTTGAACCTTAAAAACCCTTTTTTGAAATTATTGTTATTGTGAATTTTAATTTAGATT
>JAVHRE010000141.1:0-4861 GCA_036171495.1 Bacteroidales bacterium | reverse complement strand
CACTCAACATGACAGAAAAAACCACTCAACATGACAAAAAAAATGAGAGCAATACATTTTAGCAATGTCAAAAAAATATAATTTTGGCTTTCAGAGTTTTGTACGGAATAGAAATAAAAAAGGTTGCAAAAAGTTATAAATATTTATTTTGTGATTGGTTATTAGGATGTTATTTTTTTAATGATATTATATCTATCATTTACATAGAATAATTTATACTTTCGACTTTTTTACTATTCGCAACAACAACAATAGGACGTCATGCTGAACTTGTTTCAGCATCTCATGCAAAAAGATTGCGTGTTAAGCCCGCCATGACGTGTACCCAAATAGTAACAACTTATTCCACAATCTTCATTTCTGTTCTGCGGTTTAATGCACGCCCGTCTTCGGTGTCATTTGTTGCTATTGGTAGAGTGTCGCCAAAACCTTTATATGTGAGGCGTTCTTGTTTTACGCCACTTTTTATAAGATAGTCGTAAACAGCTTTTGCTCTTCTGTTTGATAAATCGAGATTATATGCAGGTGTTCCTTTATTGTCGGTATGTCCGCTTATTTCAACTTTAATTTTCGAATTTGTATTCATAAAAGAAATCAGCTTATTAAGTTCGGTTTGCGAGTTGTTTTTTATGTTTGATGAGTCGGTGGCAAAAAATATATTGTTTAAAATTATTTTACTGCCTTTCATTATTTTATCAAGTGGAATATCTTTTTCGTAAGGTTTTTGTTGTGAGTTAGTAACAGTAAGATTTATATTTTCGGAATAAAACATATATTTTTCAGCAGAAACAAAAAGCCCATAATTTTTGCCTGTTGTAATGCAAATTAAAAATGTTCCATCTGTTGAATCGCTATAGGATTTTGTAATACTTTTGCCCGTTGTTAAATCTTTTAGTTCAAATTCTGCTTTTAATGCTTTTTTAGTTTCTTTATCAAATACTTTTCCTTTGATATATGTTACAGATTCGGGTTGTGCATCTTTATATAAATCAAAAACATACAAATCCTGTAATCCCTGACCGCCATCGCGTGATGAGGTAATGTAAGCTTTATTGCCTTTTGCATTAACAATAAGCCCAATTTCATCTTTTGTAGTATTTATTGGGTAACCAAGATTTTTTGGCTCCGACCATTTTCCATTGTCATCAATTTTTGAGAAAAAAATATCGAAACCACCAACACCCCAATGACCGTTTGAGCAAAAATACAAAGTTTTGTTATCGGGATGAATAAACGGTGAAGTTTCGGCATCGCTTGTATTAATAACATTGCCCAAATTAACAGGTTTTGTCCATTTATTGTTATCATCTAAAGTTGTTTTCCAGATATCCGATTGTCCTATGCCATCTGGACGGTCGCTGGCAAAGTAAAGTGTTCTTCCATCGGAAGATAAACTTGGTTGTGATTCCCAACTTGTAGAATTAACAACTTTTCCCATGTTTTTTGCAACTGTCCAGTTGCCATTAACTTTTGTTGAGTAATATAAATCGCATTGACCTAATCCACCGCTTCTATTGCAGGCTGCAAAAACCATTAACTTGCCATCGCCCGAAATAGTTTGTGCACCTTCGTTTTTGGGTGTGTTAACATTTCCGGGTAATGGTTTTGCTGTAGTCCAGCCATTCCAATTGCTTATATAAAAATCTTCCTGTGTGTTTTCGGAACTTGGGTCTGCACCTTTACGCATAGGAACTCTACGTGTAAAAACTATTGTTTGTTCGTCGGGTGATAAGTAAGGATAATATTCATTGCAAAATGAATTAACCTCTTTCCCTAAATTTTGCGGGTTAAAAGGAACAGGTTTGGAAATTAAATCGTCTGAAAATGCACATCGTTTAATCTGCTCCTGAGCCATTGATTTTAATTCGGGTTTAATGTTTTTTGTAGTTAAAAATAATTCGTAATTCTTTTTGGCGTTTTGAATATCACCTAAATACATTAAACTATTAGCAAGTAACAAATACGAATTAGGATATGATTTACTGCAATTATCAACACATTTTTGATAAATAGGAACCAAATCTTTATAATTTTCAGAATTAAAACGCAATTCGGCAAGTAACAAATATGGTTCAGCATAAGTGCTGTCATATTCAATTAATTGATTTAATGCTCTTTCACAATTTTCTTTATCATCTTTTATAAATAAATTATAAGCAGAATCGTACTTTTCTTTAGAATGTTTGTTTTTTTGCCCGAAACTTGAGACAGAGAGAAAAATAAATCCGATAGTGAACGGATAAAAAAACAGAAAATGTTTTATTGACATAAAGTCCAAATTAATAATTTACGAATTTAATAATTAAAAAAACCTTATAAAATTAATTTTATTTTAAAAAAATTATTTAATTTTTTTAAAATTTTATTAAGTTTGCCTAAATTTTAATTTAACACAATGAAAACTTTAAAAAGGTTCATGTATCTTGTCCTGTTAATGATAACCGCATCATTACTAATAGTTTCGTGTAATAATAATTCAAATTCAATAGTTGAAAACCAAACAGATTCTATTGAAACTGACACAGTTTTGACCCAAGACCAGATGCCCGATGTTGTTTATCAAGTACCATCGCCAGATGAATTATTTGGACTAATAAAAAATTCTGGTTGTAAATTTAGAGATGGTATTCTTAGCTCCGAAAAAACAAATTATGAATCGAAAACTGCTCAGGAAATAAATCTGGGAATTTATGCTGCCGACCTTGCATATCTTGCTGCATTTGAGAAATTTCAACCATCATTAAAATATTTCAGTAAAGTAAAAAGCATGAGCGACCAAATTGGTCTTTCAACAGCAATTGGTACAGACATGTATAATCGTTTAGAAAAAAACATGTCAAATACTGATTCTCTGGTTGATATTACTAATAATTCGTATTATAATGTAATTCAGAAACTTGAAGAAACCGGAAATGGTAAAACCTTATCGTTAATTTTAGTAGGCGGTTGGGTCGAAAGCATGTATATAGCTGTAAATATTGTTGGAGAATATTCCGAAACTGATGAGAACATTCAAAGAATAGCAAGTCAAAAAATTACCTTTAATAATTTAATTTTAAATCTCGGTAAATATAAAGCCCAACCGGATGTTTCGGAACAAATTACAAAACTCACTCAAATTAAAAGTATTTACGAACAAATTAAAAAAGAAAAAGTAGAACAAAATTCAAACACTAAAACCAAAACTTCAAAAATTGTAATTGGTCAGAAAAGTAAATATATTTTTACAAAAGAGTTGTTTGAATCGTTTAAGAAAGAAATTACCGCTCTTAGAAATCAAATTATTAAAATGTCTTAAACTTAATGAATATGAAAAACAAAATATTAATTGTAATATTATTTACAATACCATTTGCGGCAATTTCGCAAAATTGTGCTGATTTTTTAACAATTCAAAAATCAGGCATTAGGTACCCGTGGAAATACGATGCTCAAAGTAAAGCGGGATTTTTTATTGCCGGAAAATCATCAAAAATCAATATTGTTTGCAACGAAGGAAAAGATTACAAAATATCCTTTTTAGCATCTTCTGCAATTTTAAAATATACGAATATAAGTGTTACCGACGAGAGTGGTAAAGAATTTTTCACTCTTGGAGTAAGCGAATCTAAGAAAAAAGACCTTGAATCGAAAAAGCAATATATGCTTTCGTTACAAAATCAAAAAATTAAAATTAAAACCGGAAAACAACGCATTGATATAGATGCTAATATTAACAAGTTAAGTGTGGAAATTGATAAATACCAGCAAGAAGTTGACCAAGCCGCTTATAATCCACAAACTTTTTTTGATTTTACCCCAGCCGAAACAGTTAATCTAATTCTTAACATAAGTGTAAACGAAGCTGCAACTGAGAAAGGGTGTGTAGGTGCATTAATTTCAAATAAAAAAGCTGAAAAATCGGGATTCTAATTTTGTTGCAAAAAAATATAATATTGTTTATATTTGCTTATAAAAAAATTAAGAAAACCATGAAAACAAAATTAATAGCAATAATTTTACTTGCATTTGCATTATCAAGTTTTGCTCAAGAAAATCAAGATAATTTAAGTGGTAAAAAATACAAATACGCATTCGGTTTAGGTGCTGGATTTACTACTGGTTTGGGATTTTCATTCAGATATTTTCCTAAAAAATATGGTGTGCAAATTAATTGTGTACCTTATTATAATAATTATGGTAGTGAGGTATTTGTAAGTTCCGGGTTAACATTGCTATATAGCATAAATGAGAATAGGTTTAGTAATGTTTATGCTTATCTCGGTAATCATTATTTATATACTAAACTTAATAGTAGTACTTATGCATATTCTCCATATTATGGAAATTATCAATATTATAACACAAAAGTCACAACAGAATATTGGAATAGTGGTATTGGAATGGGTGTTGAATTTCATGCACAAAAACGAATTACACTAAATCTAATGCTCGGTTATGCCCAATATGAAAATTTCAAAAGATTATTTTTTACTGCCGAAACAGCACTCTATTATAGGTTTAACTAGTTCTCTAAACTAGTATTGAGTTTTTTATTCTGAAAATATAATTGACATTTTAACACAAATTAATAATTAATGTTACGCAAAATTGATTTGTTATAAATATTTTATGATGAGCAATAGGGATAAAACTCTTAATAGACCTCACCCTAAATTCCTCTCCAAAGGAGAGGGTTGGGGGTGAGGTTTCTTTGATTTTTATTTCGGCATAACACAATATTGCCTAAAAATTAAACCTTGCGTAACATCAGTTAATCATTAAACTTCATTAAAAATTGAAACAACAATTGTAAAAGAAATTTGCCCAATAACTACAAAAAACATAATTCATAATTCCAGCTAAATATTATATAAAAAAT
>JAVHRE010000140.1:0-4877 GCA_036171495.1 Bacteroidales bacterium | reverse complement strand
GTTTATTATTTTTACAATTTATTTCAACTTATTTCTATTTATTTCTATTTATTTCATTGTTTATCGTTTTTACCTTTAACTTCTTACTTTATTTTTATGATTTGTGATTTTTAAAAGGCATTCCAAATTCTTTTAATAAAGATAAAGCTTCATGGTCAGTTTTTGCAGATGTTACAAATGTGATTTCCATTCCTTTCATTTTTGAGATTTTATCAATTTCAATTTCAGGAAAGATAATTTGTTCTGTAATTCCTAATGTATAATTTCCCTGACCATCAAATTTTTGTTCGATACCTCTAAAATCGCGAATACGAGGAAGTGAAATGCTTATTAATCTTTCGAGAAATTCGTACATTTTTTCGCGGCGTAAAGTAACTTTAATACCAATAGGCATTGCTTTACGTAGTTTAAAATTTGATATATCTTTTTTAGAATATGTAATAATTGGTTTTTGACCAGATATAGCTGTAATTTCATTTAATGCTACGTCAATTAATTTTTTGTCTGCAATAGCATCGCCTAAACCTTGATTAAGAACAATTTTCTTTAATTTAGGTACTTGCATTACATTTTTATACTTATTCTCTTTTAAAAGAGTTTGTATAATTTCGCTTTTATATTTCTTTTTTAAGGTTGGTATGTATTCCATTATTTAATCTCCTCTCCGGTTTTTTTTGAGAAACGTACAAGTTTGTTGTTTTCATTTAATTTTCTTCCAACTTTTGTAGGTTTGCCATTTGATGCATCAATTAACATTAAGTTTGATATATGTATTGAAGCTTCTTTTTTTAGAATTCCACCTTGTGGGCTTTTTGCATTTGGTTTTGTATGTTTCGAAATAAGATTTACTCCTTCAACAATAGCAGTATCTTTTTCGCGATTAACATTTAAAACGCGTCCTTGTTGACCTTTAGAATCGCCAGTAATAACTATTACCGTATCTCCTTTTTTAATATTAAATTTTTTTATCATAATTAATAATTTTCAATATTATATAACTTCAGGAGCCAATGAAACAATTTTCATATATTGTTTTTCGCGTAATTCGCGGGCAACTGGTCCAAAAATACGAGTACCTCTTAATTCTTCAGTTTCGTTTAATAAAACAACAGCATTATCGTCGAAACGAATGTAAGAGCCATCGGCTCTTCTAACTTCTTTGCTGGTTCTAACAACAACAGCTTTTGAAACTGAACCTTTTTTAACTTCTGACGAAGGGATTGCAGTTTTAACAGCTACAACTATTTTATCGCCAACGGAAGCGTATCTTCTTCCGGTGCCACCAAGTACGCGTATGCAAAGAACTTCTTTTGCTCCGCTGTTATCGGCTACTATTAATCTTGTTTCTTGTTGTATCATCTTTTTTAGTTTTTTAGTTTCTGGTTTCTGATTTTTGGTTTTAAACTTTTAAACCATAAACTAAAAACCCCAAACTTTTTTTATTATTTAGCTCTTTCAATTATTTCCACTAATCTCCAACATTTAGTTTTACTAAGTGGTCGAGTTTCCATAATACGTACTTTATCGCCAACGTTACTTTCATTTTTCTCGTCGTGAACATAATATTTTGAAGTTTTGTTAATAAATTTCCCGTATTTGGGGTGTTTTACTTTTCTTTTTTCTGCAACAACAACAGATTTATCCATTTTGTTACTTACAACAATCCCAAAACGTTCTTTTCTAAAATTTCTAGTTTCCATGAAGTTGGATATTTAATTTATGATTTTTGATTTCGGATTTTTGATTTCTCGTGAACGAAGTTCAGTAATTAGCTTTGCAATTACTCTTCGAGTACTTTTTATTTTTAATGGATTATCCATTGGTGAAATATGATGATTCAATTTCATTTTAAAGAGCATATTTTTTTCGTCTTCAACACGCTCTATGATTTCTTTTGTGGATAATTCTCTTACTTCTGCAGTTTTCATTATGTAATTCTATTATGATTTAAGATATTTATTGTTCTATGTTCATTGTATATTGTCATTCAGTTGTTAATTGTTACAATTGAACGACTATTGAGTGACTATTGAATGACAATTGTTTGACTTTATTTTTCTCACTTTTTATTTTTTACTTTATACTTTTTACTTTGTTTTTACACAATGTTTTCTACAAAGTCTCTTCTAATAATAAATTTTGTGTTTACAGGTAATTTTTGAGCAGCAAGTCGTAAAGCTTCTTTGGCTATAATTAGCGAAACGCCATCTACTTCAATAATAATTCTGCCTGGAGTAATAGGTGCAACAAAACCTTCGGGCGCTCCTTTTCCTTTACCCATACGTACTTCGGCAGGTTTTTTAGTTATAGGTTTATCGGGAAATATTCTAATCCAAATTTGACCTTCACGTTTCATATAACGAGTAACTGCCTGACGTGCTGCTTCAATTTGACGGCTGGTAATCCATTCTTGTTCTAACGATTTTATTCCAAAAGAACCAAATGCGAGTTGATTTCCACGCTGCGCATTTCCCTTCATGTGCCCTTTTTGCTGCTTTCTGAATTTAGTTTTTTTAGGCTGTAACATTATTGTAATATTTTATTGGTTTCTTCTTCTTTTTGCAAACCCTTTTGGTTTTGTTTTTGAAATTTTAGCTTCAATGTTAGGACTTAAATCACGTTTACCGTAAATTTCACCTTTGCAAATCCAAACTTTTACTCCGATTTTTCCAACTTTTGTATCGGCTTCGCCAAGTGCAAAATTTATATCAGCTCTAAAAGTATGTAATGGAATTCTTCCTTCCTTAAAATATTCTCTTCGAGCCATTTCTGCACCGTTAATACGTCCCGAAATTCCAATTTTAATACCTTCGGCACCCATTCTTATTGCCGATGCAATTGCCATTTTCACTGCACGACGATGAGAAATTTTACCTTCTAATTGATGAGCTACTGCGTTTGCAACAAGCAATGCATCAAGTTCTGGTCTTTTTATTTCAAATATATTTATTTGAACTTCTTTATTGGTAATTTTTTTAATTTCTTCTTTAAGTTTATCAACCTCCTGACCACCTTTACCAATAATAATTCCTGGACGTGCAGTATTTACAGTTATTGTAATAAGTTTTAGAGTACGTTCGATAATTATTTTAGACACGCTGGCTTTTGCTAAACGAGCATTCAAATATTTTCTAATTTTATTATCTTCAACAATTTTATCGGCATAGTTTCTTCCACCATACCAATTCGAATCCCAACCGTTGATGATTCCGAGTCTGTTGCTAATTGGATTGACTTTATTTCCCATTAAACTTCCTGATTTTGAGTTTCATTAATATTAGTACCTAAAATAATAGTTACATGATTTGACCTTTTAAGGATTCTGTTTGCTCTTCCTTGTGGGGCAGGGCGTAATCTTTTTAGTGTTGCAGCTGAATCAACAAATATTTCCTTAACAAATAAATTACTGTCTTCGATACGAACACCTTCGTTTTTCTTTTGCCAATTAGCAATTGCAGAAAGTAAGAGTTTCTCAAGTGTCTTTGAAGGTTGTTTTTCTGAATATTTAAGTATATCAAGAGCTTTTTTTACTTCAACACCTCTCACGTTGTCAGCAACCAACCTCATTTTTCGAGGTGATGTTGGGCAATTGCGAAGAAGAGCAAAAGGAATTTGCTTTTTTTCTTCTTTTAATGCTTCGGCACGTAATCTTTTTCTAGCACCCATTTTATAATTTATGATTTTTTATTTTTGAATTATTTTTTTCCAGCATGACCTCTATATGTACGAGTTGGTGCAAATTCACCAAGTTTATGTCCTACCATGTTTTCGGTTACATAAACAGGAATAAATTTGTTACCATTATGAACCGCAATGGTAAATCCAACAAAATCTGGTGAAATAACAGATGCTCTCGACCAAGTTTTAATTGGTTGGTGTTTACCCGATGCACTCATTTTTTCAACCTTTTTTTCGAGTTTGAAGTATATATAAGGTCCTTTTTTTATGGATCGACTCATAACAATTTAGTTAAATTATTTTTATTTGTTTCTCTCTATTTTTATTTATTCCTATTTATTTCAACTTTTAACTTCTAACTTTTCACTTCTTACTTTTTTCTACGTTCAATTATCAATTTATTAGAAGTATTTTTTGGTTTACGTGTTTTGTATCCTTTTGCAGGAATACCTTTGCGTGAACGAGGATGTCCTCCTGATGCTTTTCCTTCACCACCACCCATTGGATGGTCAACAGGGTTCATTGCTACTCCACGGTTTCTTGGTCTGCGTCCTAACCAACGAGAACGTCCGGCTTTTCCGGAGATTTCAAGAAAATGGTCGGGGTTTGATATCATTCCTACGGTAGCCCTGCATGTAACAAGAATTTTTCTTATTTCTCCTGAAGGCATTTTAATTATTGCATGACGTCCTTCGCGTGATACTAAAGTTGCATAACAACCAGCACTTCTTGCAATTGCAGCTCCTTGATTAGGATATAGTTCAATGTTATGGATATTTGTTCCTAAAGGAATGTCTGAAAGACACAAAGTATTGCCAATTTCCGGAGATATGTCTTTTCCAGACATTACTACTTGTCCAACTTTAATATCATTAGGTGCAATAATATATCTTTTTTCGCCATCGGCATAAAAAAGTAATGCAATACGTGCGCTACGTGTTGGATCGTATTCAACTGATTTTACAGTAGCTGGAATTCCATCTTTATCGCGTAAGAAATCAATAATACGCATTTTCTTTTTATGACCACCACCAATGTAACGCATGGTCATTTTACCGGAATTATTTCTACCTCCAGAATTTTTAACTGGCAATAAAAGTGATTTTTCGGGAGTAGATGACGTTATTTCCTCGAAAGTACTTATTACCTTTTTTCTTTGACCTGGCGTTACAGGTTTAAATTTTTTAACAGCCATTTTC
>JAVHRE010000139.1:0-1007 GCA_036171495.1 Bacteroidales bacterium | reverse complement strand
TAAGTTTAGTGCAACTCGTGTCAAAAATAAAATTATGCGTAACATCAGTTATTAATCAAAAAGCTAAATCAAAAAAGAAATAAAAACTATAGAAAATAAAAAATGATGCTAAAGCTAAATAAGATAGTAAATATTTTTATCAGTTGGCTAAAGCCAAACTGCAATGGATAAATGCAAAGCAACAAATAATAGCAGTATGCAATCATCTATTGCAGTCAGATTTATCTGACTGATAAAAAGAAAAAATATTCAACTGGCTTTAGCCACATTAAATGAATGATGATAAAGCAAAAGATAGTTGAATTTTACTTTTTCAGTTGGCTAAAGCTAAACTGTAATAAATTGAAAAAAAAAGCAATATTCAAAACATCTATTGCAGTCAGTTTTAACTGACTGATAACAGAAATAAAATTCAATAGGCTTTAGCCACATAAAAATAAATTAAAATTATGAGTTGGGTAAGAGTTTATATTCATATCGTTTTCTCTACAAAAAACAGAGAGCCATTTCTGAATTCAAAAGAATTGAGAAAGCAAGTTTTTCAACACATCAAAAAAAATGCTGAGGAAAAGGGTATCCGGCTTGATTGTCTAAATGGTTGGCAGGAACATGCTCACTGTTTAATTTCACTAGGTAAAGAACAAAGCATCAGTAAAGTAACGCAACTTATAAAAGGTGAATCATCTTTCTGGATAAATCAAAACAAACTAACAGAAAACAAATTTGTGTGGCAGGATGATTATTGGGTTGTGGGTGTAAGCGAAAGTCATCTTTAATCAGTAAGAGATTATATTCATAATCAGGATGAACATCACTCAAAAAAATCTTTCACCGATGAAATGAATGAGTTTATGGAAAAATACGGAGGGTTATTTGTAAAAGAAAAAGTAAAGAAATAAAAGAAAGGTTTTGATAATACGTTGAGGTGAGTTCGTATCTTGCCGCGATTAACATACCAAAACCTCATTACAAAGATAAGGTAAAAATGTAGATTTTGAAAATAATTT
>JAVHRE010000138.1:0-1007 GCA_036171495.1 Bacteroidales bacterium | reverse complement strand
CTGTGAATCTGTGGCTATTTTAAAGTTAATTTAGTGGCTGAGTAGTTACAATTATAGGACTTACGCAGAAGTTTATTTTTGACACTTTGTTATGGTTATTAAGTTATTTGTTATTAAGTTATTAAGTTAATATGAAGTGATTTTTTCAATAACTAAATAACCCAATAACTTATTTTTTATTAGTGTAATTACTCATATTTATATTTTATTTTAAAGGTATTCGTGAAATCGCTTCGCTAAGTTCGTGTCATATTGTTTTTTTTGCGTAAGTCCTAAATTAGACTTTTGCAACTTTCCGAAAGTTGCCAGTGTTTGAGACAAGGGGGCATGCCCCTTTGTTAATACCGAAAAATAAAAAAAGACGCTTCATGTATAAAGCGTCTTTTTATTGCTAACTAAACCAAATCACCCTTTCGGGGTTTCTTATTATTTCTTTGGAGCTACTGTGCTACTTGGAGCTTTAGTGCTATCAACTTTTGCAGTTGTAGAATCTTTAGTTGTGTTAAGGTCGTTTAAAGCTTTGTCTAATTGTTGATTTAAAGAATCAAGAGATTTAACATCTTTATCAGATGGACCACCACATGAAGCCAATGCAAACATTGAAACTACGAAAAGACCAAAAATAACTTTTTTCATTTTTTTAGATTTTAAATTAAATATTTATGTTAACTTTTCAATTAATGCTATTAAATGTAAAAGGTAACCCATCAAAAAAAATAATTTTTCAAATTCCAAATTCAAAGTATCAAACCCCAAGTTCCAAATTCCAAATTAGCATAATTTAGGACTTACGCAGAAGTTTATTTTTGACACTTTGTTATGGTTATTAAGTTATTAATGATTAATTATTAATGATTAATTATTAACGATTAATGACGAACATTAAACATTTACCATTAAACATTAATCGTTAATAACTGATGTTACGCATGCTTTCAATATTTATTTTATGAACCTCATTAGCCACGACATTTATGTCGTGTTTAAAATGCAATCTAAAGAAAACG
>JAVHRE010000137.1:0-4888 GCA_036171495.1 Bacteroidales bacterium | reverse complement strand
TTTTAATTTACCCAAAAATAGTATTTATTTAGAGTTATTAGGTTTTGGTATTTATTATTCAATAAATTACGAAAGAGTACTTTTTGAAAATAAAAATAATATTATTACCGGTAGAATAGGGTTCTTTGAAATTTCATCTTCTTCTTCTGGTACTATAATAATAATTCCAGCATTAATAAATTATCAAACAAATATAAATAGAACAATAAGTTTTGAAATAGGTTTTGGTTATCGCTTTATTAATAGCTCAATTGTTGCAAATGCTGGATTTAGGTTTTTAATAAAAAACAAATTTTTATTTAAGGTTAACTTTACCCCTCAATTTTACGGATTTGAAGGCAAATCGAATACGCTTTATATAGGTAAGTATATTTATGGATTTGGAATTAATCCATATGCGGGTATAAGTTTTGGCTACAGTTTTGGCAAAAAATAATTAATTTTTAAATAAAATAATAACATGAAAAATATTTTTTTAATTCTTTCGCTTTTTTATTTTGGGTTACAAGCAAATGCCCAAAAATTTTATGTAAATTTTAATACAGGTTATGCATTAAAAATGGGTTCTAGAGTTGGTGGCGGTTTTATAGAATTTATGAATGTTTCATATAAATCAAATGTTGAATACGATAAACTAATTTATTATTCGTTAGGTAAGGGCATACAAGCTAACATTTCGCTTGGGTATATGTTTAATAAATATATAGGATTAGATATGGGGCTTTCTTATATTTATGGTTCTAAATATAAAGCAGAATGGAAAAGCGATATACCTTTGAGCGATTATTCAGAAACTTATATGTATGGTAGGGAAATAAATATAAATCCTTCATTAATACTTTCAACTGATTTTAAAAAGAAGATTAATTTTTTTGCTAAATTTGGAGTTGTTGGAGCAAAACCTGTTGTGTTTATTGATAGCAAACAAGATGAAGGCGATTATCCCGACCCAAGCATAAGACAAATTACTATTCAAAAATTCAAATTAAATGGTGGACTTTCAATTGGAGCATCGGCTTGTGCAGGTGTTAAATATACAGCAAGCGAAAAATTAGCATTTACATTTGATATTTCGTATCAAGTATTATCTTATGCACCAAAAAAAGGTAAAATGACAGAATACACTATTGATGGAAAAAACATTTTGCCCGATAAAACAACATCAGATAAAGAATTTGAATTCGTCGAGCAAATAAATTCTAACGATAATAAGGATACTAATAAACCCACAAAATTTTTAAAATTTAAATACCCATTTGGTAATGTTGGGTTTAATTTGGGAGTTATGTGTTTTTTCTAATATCCTTGAGTTTATAGTAACTCGTATGTTTGTTCTTTGAAATTTGAAGAATTATTTATAAAAAATTGTTTGATGTTTATGTTATTAAGTTATTGGTTATTAACTTCTAACTTTGTTCATTTTAAATCGTTAATCATTAATCGTTAATCATTTTGAACTACCTTTGCCCTCAAATTTCACTAATGGATTTTAAAATAATTGCAGAAGACAAAAACTCTAATGCCCGAACAGGTATTATTTCCACATCGCATGGCGAAATTCAAACTCCTATATTTATGCCTGTTGGCACAGTTGGAAGCGTAAAGGGAATTCATCAAAACACATTAGAAAACGATATTAAAGCACAAATAATTTTAGGCAATACCTATCATTTATATTTACGTCCCGGTGTTGAAGTATTAGAAAAAGCAGGCGGTTTACACAAATTTATGAGCTGGAAAAAACCAATTTTAACCGATAGTGGTGGTTATCAGGTATTCTCGCTTGCCGAACGCAGAAAACTAACCAATGAAGGAGCAAAATTTCAATCACATATTGATGGTTCAGAACATTTATTTACACCCGAAAATGTTATTGATATTCAAAGAGTTATTGGCAGCGATATTATGATGGCATTAGATGAATGTACCCCTTACCCTTGCGATTATGAATACGCAAAAAAAAGTTTAGCCCTTACAAATTTATGGTTAGACAGAGGTATTGAACATTACAAAAACACTAAACCAAAATACGGAAACTCGCAAGCATATTTTCCTATTGTTCAGGGAAGTGTATTTACCGATTTAAGAAAAGAATCTGCCGAAAAAATTGCAAAATTAAATTGCGATGGAAATGCAATAGGCGGATTATCGGTTGGCGAACCTACCGAAATGATGTACGAAATGCTCGAAGTTGTTAACTCAATTTTGCCAAAACAAAAGCCGCGATATTTAATGGGAGTCGGAACTCCTGCAAACATTCTCGAAGGCATTGCATTAGGAACCGACATGTTCGATTGCGTAATGCCCACACGTAACGGCAGAAATGGAATGTTGTTCACTTCTAACGGCATAATTAATATAAAAAATGAGAAATGGAAATTCGATTTTTCGCAAATTGCTCAAAACGCAAATTCCTTTGTAGATGAAATATATACAAAAGCTTATTTACGACATCTTTTTATAAGCGGCGAAATGTTAGGACCACAAATTGCAAGTATTCATAATTTAAGTTTTTATCTTTGGCTTGTTAACGAAGCTCGTAACAAAATAAAAGAAGGCAATTTTACAGCATGGAAAGAGCAAATGGTTAAAAACGTTTCGCAACGAATATGAAAATTCCCGGAATAAAAATATTAGACCTGTATATTATTAAAAAGTTTTTAGGAACTTTTTTCTATTCTATTATCTTGATTATAAGCATTGCAATAGTTTTCGATTTTGCCGAAAGAATGGATGATTTTATTGATGGGCATGCACCTTTAAAAAATATTATTTTTGATTATTACTTAAATTTTATTCCTTATTTCACTAATTTATTCACATCTTTATTTGTATTTATTTCTGTAATATTTTTTACCTCCAAAATGGCTCAAGACACCGAAATTATTGCCATTTTAGGAAATGGAATAAGTTTTAGGCGATTAATGCGACCATATTTTATTTCGGCAACAATAATTGCAGCACTGTCATTTGTTTTATCAAACTTTGTAATTCCTTATTCAACTAAAAAGAAATTAGATTTTGAGTACAAATACATAAGAAATCCTTACAGAAACGATGAAATGAACATTCATAAACAAATAGAGCCGGGGGTTTTTGCTTACCTCGAAAATTACTCGGTTGAGTCCGATATTGCTTATAAATTTTCAATTGAAAAATTTGAAAATGGACATTTAGTTTCAAAATTAATGTCGGACATGGCACAGTGGGATAGTACAAAAAATCGTTGGAAACTAAGCAATTACTACATTCGTACATTTCAAAAAGACCACGATGTTCTAAAACAAGGTATTTCAATTGACACAACTTTAAAATTACGTCCCGAAGATTTCAAACGAAGAGTAGAAATAGTTGAAACAATGAATTATTATCGTTTAAATCAGTTTATTGATGAACAAAAACTTGAGGGCTCAGAAAATATAAATGCGTTTATGGTTCAAAAATATCAACGAATGATTAGTCCGTTAAGCATATTTGTTTTAACACTAATTGGTTTGTCGGTATCATCAAGAAAAGTGAGAGGTGGAATTGGAATGCATCTTGGAATCGGACTATTGTTAAGTTTTTCGTATATTCTTTTTATGCAAGTATCTACAAATATGTCTATTGGAGGAACATTGCCTCCAATTTTAGGGGTTAGCATTCCAACAATTATTTTTACTGTAATTGGCATATTTCTATATAAATTAACACCAAAATAAAACATTAATGCTCAAATAATTTGTGATATTTGATTTAAAAAACAAAAAAAATGTTATAAGTTAAAAAATATAAACAGTTCGTTTTTGGTTTCATTTTATAATTTCGGATTTATGATTTTTGATAGTTCGACTTCGCTCACTACAAGTTTCGGATTAATGTCTTTTTTAAATCAAATATCACAAATCAAATATCATAAATTATTTGAGGTTTTTAAAAACTCCAAACCCTAAACCAATAAATATAAACACGCTCTAAAATATAAGTAGATGGATATTTGCATATTAAATGTTGACAACGAAAATTCTGAATCTGAAATCAGCAAATTTGAACCATTTGCAAATCCATTGCCGTGGCTTGCTCAACATAATGCCCAACAATTTTCATTAACACAGAGTAATTATAAAGAAACATTAAGCAATTTATTAAAAAACAAGCATGTTCTATTTTTAAATTTATGCGATGGTGCAAAAGGCGAAAACAGACCAGGAATTGAAGTAGTAAAATATTTAGAAAAACATTATGTAGCCTTTACCGGTGCAAATTCATTGTTTTACGAACCATCGCGAATAGAAATGAAAGAAGCATGCAAAAACGCAAACATTCCTTTCGCAAAAGGGTTAATTATAAAAGACAAAAAAGATTTATCAAAAATAATAAAAAAGCTAAGTTTTCCTTTAATTGTAAAGCATTTTAATAGCTATAACAGTGTAGGTTTAACAAAAAATTCTGTTGTTAATAATTATGACGATTTGTTATTTCAAACTGAAATAATAATTTCGAAATATAAAGCCGCATTGATAGAAGAATATATTGAAGGTTGTGAATTCACTGCTCTTATAACTGAAAACCCACGAAACAAAGAGCAACCATTTGTTTTTGAACCAATGGAAATAATTTTTCCGAAAGGCGAAACTTTTAAGCATTTCGATTTAAAGTGGAAAAAACATTCTACAATGAAATACATACCTGTGTCGGACAATGCCACAAATAACAAAATAAAAAATTACACATCAAAAATGTTTGTTGAGATGAATGGTTCTGGATATGCCCGTTGCGATTTGAGAATGAACAATAAAGGTGAGTTATTTATGCTCGAAATCAATCCTAATTGTAGCATTTATTTCCCTAAAAACGACCCATCGAGTGCCGACGAAATTCTTTATAATCAGAATAATGGACATAATGT
>JAVHRE010000136.1:0-4902 GCA_036171495.1 Bacteroidales bacterium | reverse complement strand
CTGCCTTTTAGGGCAGCTTTTAAAAAATTATCCGATTAAAAATAATTACACAGTCATTTTATCGTAAACAGCCATTACTTCTTTTACTGCTTTTGCAGAATTTGCAAGTAATTGTTTTTCGTCGTTATTTAACTGTAGCTCTATTACTTTCTCAACGCCATTTTTTCCAAGAATAACAGGTACTCCAAGATAAATATTTTTTAAACCATACTCACCTGTAAGCCATGCACATACTGGAAAAACTCTGCGCTGGTCTTTTACAATAGCTTCTACCATTTGAGCAGCAGCAGCAGCTGGTGCAAACCATGCAGAAGTTCCTAAAAGATTAACTATTTCGCCACCACCTTTTTTGGTTCTTTCGATAATTGCATCAAGTTTATCTTTTGCAATAAGTTCAGTAACAGGAATACCTGCTACTGTTGTATAACGTGGTAGTGGAACCATTGTGTCACCATGTCCTCCCATTAGTATTGACTGTATTTCTTTATGAGAAACATTTAATGCTTCTGATAAAAACATTCTGTATCGAGCAGTGTCAAGAATTCCTGCCATACCAAATACTCTTTTTGAATCAATTTTTGCAGTAAGGTATGCGCAATAAGTCATTACGTCTAAAGGGTTAGAAACTACGAGAATAATTGCTTTAGGCGAATGTTTTACAACCTGTTCGGTTACACTTCTAACTATATCTGCGTTTGTAGCAATTAAATCATCGCGGCTCATTCCGGGTTTACGAGGTAAACCGGAAGTAATAACAACGATTTCTGAATTAGCTGTTTTAGTATAGTCATTAGTTACACCAATAACTCTTGAATCGTAACTATCAACAGGTGCGGTTTGCCACATATCAAGTGCTTTACCATTTGCATAATTCTCTTTAATGTCAAGTAAAATCACTTCGGTTGCTATTTCTCTGCGAGCTATCTCAAGAGCACAACTTGCTCCAACATTTCCAGCTCCAATTACTGATATTTTCATTTTTTTATTTTTTAAATTAATTATTATTAAGCATTTGCAGAAACAGAAACTATTTTTTTGTATGCAACTGTTGGCAGCGATTTAGGACGAGTAATAGGGTATCCCATTGCTCTTGCTACAATTGACTGGGCGCAAATTCCCAAAGCTCTGGAGACACTGAAAAGAACTGTATAATAACTAAATTCTTTTAATCCATAATGATATAATAATGAGCCAGAACCAGCATCAACATTTGGCCAAGGGTCTTTAATTTTTTGTACTTGTGTTAAAACAGTAGGTACAACTTCAAAAACTCTTGCCATAGTTTGATAAACAGGGTCGTTTGGCATATATTTTTTCCCAAATTCAAGGAACGCAGCAAAACGTGGGTCGGTAATTCTTAATACAGCGTGACCATATCCCGGAACTACTTTACCCGAATTTAATGTTTCCCAAGCGTATTTTTCTAATTGTTCTTTTGAAGGTGCACCATTAAATTTTTTCATCGTTTCTAAAACCCATCCCAAACATTCCTGATTTGCTAATCCGTGAAGCGGTCCGGCTAATCCGTTTAGTCCACCGGATAATGAATAATATAAATCTGATAAAGCCGAGCTGATTGTAGCTGCTGAATAAGCACTTACATTACCACCTTCGTGGTCGCTATGTAATGTTAAATATAAGCGCATTAGTTTTGCAAATTCATCTTTTTCGTTTGGTAATCCAAGCATGTGAACATAATTACCCGACCAATCGGCATTTTTATCAGATTCAATTCTTGCTCCTTTATTAAATCTTTTTCTGTAAATATAAGCGGCAATTGCAGGAAGTTTTGCAATAATATTTATTGCATCTTCGTAAGTTGCATCCCAGTATTCCTCTTTTTTCATGCCTTTGTTGTATTTTTTTGCAAAAACAGATTCGTGTTGCATTACAAGAACTGCTGTATTAAACATTGTCATTGGATGCGAATCGGCTGGCATAGAATCAATTACACTCCAAACATAAGCAGGAACTACTTCTTTCGATTTGATTTCGCTTTGTAAATCTTTAAGTTCTGCAGCAGTTGGCAATTGTCCGGTTAAAAGTAAGAAGAAAATTTCTTCCGGAATTTTGTCGGTAATTGTTTTTAACTCATAACCTCTGATAATTAAACCTTTATCGGGTGGAACTTCAGATGTATCGCAAACCAAACCTTTAACACCACGCATCCCACCATAAGCCTGAGCTAAAGTAACCTGAGAAACAATTTTGTCGCCATTCTCTTTTAAGAGCTGGGCAATTTCCGCTTTTTGTTTCGGGAAATTTAAACGAAGTTTTTCTTTTAAAAGTGACATAAATTTTAAATTTTAGTTGTTTAAAAACTTTATTTTAATAATCAAAGAAATTATTACGGCTTTGATTGTTCAAATTTATAATAATTTTAAAGTAAATACAAATACTTTAATCATAATTTTATGTGTAAATAAATTAGAGCATTAAAATAGCTACAATAAAAACATTTTTTGAGTTTGTCTTGCTTTAATATGTATCTGTATTTGAAATATTTACACACAAATATAATATTTACTATATGAACATATTAAAATTAATGTGTGTTTAATAACACATAACAACAAACACATAAAATTAGTTAAATAAATGGAGTTAAAATCAAATAATTATCAGGAATTTTTTTCAACACTGTTCTATTTTCTGAAGCTAACTTTACTAATTTTTTCGAAGCATTTTCAATATCATCATGAAAAGTTAAAGGGTTAAAAACGATAAATCCATCTTTTTCGCTTAAATGTTTTTCATTTAATGAAACTTTAAATTTATTACCTATTAATAAAGAGTGTACTAATTGATTCCTTAATGCTTCGTACAAAAAGTCGTTTTTATTATAAAATGAATATTTTCCGCTCAACAATTTATCTATTGCCACTCTAAAGCGAAGTTTCGATTGTTTTGGCGATTTCAAAGGTTTTTTATCAAAAAAACCACCCATTATTTCAAGTCCAATTATTAAAATAAGCATTGATGATAAATACGATTTATTTTCAATATGTTTTTTCGATTGTTGGATTATAAACTTTTCTATAAAATCAATTGATTGCATAAATATAAAATTAATTTATAAATTAAAAGAGCCGATTTTCATCGGCTCTTTTTTTTTATTTTTGATTTGAAATCAACTTTTTAACAAAAACATTCTTCCCTGTTTTTATCATTAAATAACAAATTCCACTATATTTTGCAGTCGGAATTATATTAATGTTGTTTTCGCCTAATTGCATTTCTTTGTTTTCAATACTTTGTATTTTTCGACCTAATGCATCAAATAAGTCTATGCTAACCATTTCTGGTTTATCTAATTTAATTGTAATATTAATATTTGATGTAAAAGGATTTGGATAAACATTTACATTAACTCCACTATTTAATATAGACACATAATTTTGGTTGCTAGCATAAATTCCAGTACCTGTAATTGTATCAACTAAAAAGTTCAGGTTATTATGAACAGTATCTGTAACAGTAAATGCTAAATTTTGATATGTCGATAATAAAGGTAAACCTGGAATATCTACCAATAAATGATAACCTGTACCAATACCTAAACCCGTAACGATGTATTTTCCTGTTGTATCTGAAGGTACTGATTTAATAGGAACATCATTAGGGTCTTGTTCTACTAAAATTTCGGCACCAGGAACTGGTTCGCCAGCAGCTTTTCCTGCAGTGTACATTGAAATTGTTCCCGATAAGCTACCGTTACCAGGATTTGAAAATGTTGATTCAAACATTTTGAAATTAATATACACGGTATCGTTACAGTTTAACGATAATGCATTTGCAAGCGACCAAGTAAATGTACTATCGTAATATGTGCTAATAACATTAGGATACGAACTTGAATTTAAAATATTAGCCTTTAAATAATATGTGCCCGGTAATAAATTACTGAATTCCCATGTTGAAGCAGAATTAATTGTTGTACTAATAGTGTCAATTTGAGACATACCAGTAGAATTGCCAAACAATAAAACTTCAGCATCGTTTGGTTGTACTATTCCACCAGAGTATGAAACTTTGCCCCAAAGTTTTGCAGGTTCTGATGACGGATTCAAATAATAATATTGTTCATTTACACATCCATGAGCATCAGTAACTGTAACATTATAATTACCTTGAGGCAAGTTAACTAATACCGAATCAAAAGCACTATTACTCCAATTAAAGATATATGGATAAACTCCGCCTGTGGTTGTTAAATGAATAATACCATCATTATCGGCACAAGTTGGGTCAGTTTGTGAACCACTAACATTTAATAAACTTGGTTCAACAATTAAAAATGTAACATGAGGCAAAAAACAATAATGTTCATCTTTTATATAAACATTATAGGTACCAGCAGTTAGTGAAAAAATTGTGTCGTACGATGACCAATTGTTAGGTAAACTATCTAAAGAAAAATAATAAGGAGCGGTACCACCTGTCATATTCATAATAACCATTCCATCACCAAAACCATAGCAAGAAATATCAACAGGTGTAACATTTGCAATAAGTTGTGGTGGTTCTGAAACCACAATATTTTCGGATAAGGTACATCCATTTGCATCAGTAATTGTTACAGGATAAGTTCCTGCATGTAAATTATATGCCATTGAAGTATTATTTAAAGGTAAAGTTCCCCATGTGAAAGTGTATGGAAATGTTCCACCAGGTGTTCCTCCCGAAGGCATTAAATAAACATTACCTATTGAATCACCAAAACAATAATTATGCGTAATTCCTGGATTATCAATTAATAGAGGTGGTTCAATAACAGTAATCGTACCATAAGTATTACATGAATTATTATCAGTAATTGTTAAATAATAATTTCCGGGTCCAACAGGGTCTAATGTAGGGATGGATCTTGGGGTTTGTCCTGTCCATTGAAAGGTTAATGGG
>JAVHRE010000135.1:1571-4907 GCA_036171495.1 Bacteroidales bacterium | reverse complement strand
AATATACCGTTCCTAACGGAACTGAAAAATCTAACCCTTAATTCGCATGATTAATCAATATAGCAACCGAAAATATATTATTGGTGGAATTATTATTGTTTTTTCATTAATTTTTATTTTCAGATTATTTTATTTGCAAATTGTTGATACAAGTTATAAATATTCAGCCGAAAACAATTCTCAAAGAAGAATAACAAAATATCCAGCCCGCGGTATTATTTATGATAGAAATGGCAAAATTCTTGTTTTTAACGAAGCGGCTTTTGATTTAATGGTTATTCCTCAACAAACAAAAGCATTCGATACTTTAGATTTATGTAACACTATAGAAATAAGTTACGAAGAGTTTATAATTCAATATAATAAAGCATTAGATTATTCTACTTATCGTCCATCAACAATTGTATCCCAAATATCTTCTAAAACTTACGCCATTTTACAAGAAAAATTATTTAAGTTTCCGGGCTTTTTTGTTCAGGGACGTACATTGCGTAATTATCCTCAATCAATTGCTTCTCATCTATTAGGTTATGTTGGGGAAGTTGACCAAAATATTTTAGATAATAACAAATATTATAAACAAGGCGACTACATCGGAATTAGTGGAATAGAAAAAACTTATGAGCAATTTTTACGCGGTCAGAAAGGCGTAAGCATTTATATGGTAGATGTTCATAATAGGATAATGGGAAGTTTTGCCGAAGGGAAATTTGATACATCAGCTGTTGTTGGTACAAATATTAAATGCACCATTGATGCTGATTTACAACTTTATGGAGAAAAACTAATGCAACATAAAAAAGGCAGTATAGTTGCAATAGAACCATCAACAGGCGAAATACTTATGCTCGTTTCGAGCCCATCTTACAAGCCAAGCTTACTTGTAGGTAGAATACGTTCTAAAAATTATGTTACACTTTTAAAAGATTCATTAAAACCATTATTCAATCGTGCTATAATGGCTTCATATCCACCTGGTTCTACATTCAAATTGATAATGGCACTCATTGGTCAACACGAAGGGGTGTTAAATACAAATACGCGTTATCCATGTGCAAAAGGTTATCCTCCATTAGGTGGTCATCCTAAATGTCACTCACATGCTTCACCATTAAGTTTAATTGATGCAATAGGTCATTCCTGCAATTCGTATTTCTCTTATGTTTTTAAAAGCGTTATCGAAAATAAAAAATATAAAGATATCTATAAAGCATTTGAATCATGGCGCCAAATTGCACTTAGTTTTTGTGTTGGCAAAAAAACTAATTCAGATATTGCCAATGAATTAAATGGCAATATACCAACTATAAAATATTATGATAAAGTATTTGGCGAAAAAAGATGGCACGCCTCTACAATAATTTCTCTGGGAATTGGACAAGCCGAAATGGGGATTACCCCTTTGCAAAGTGCCAATGTTGTTTCTATTATTGCAAATAAAGGCTGGTATTATATCCCGCATATTATTAAAGAAATTGGAAACAATAACAATGACAGTACTTTAAATCGTTTTAGAGTTAAACAATATACAATGATAACTGACACTTCTATTTATAAAAACGTTATAACGGGAATGAGTGATGCTGTTTTATCGGGAACTGCTTCGGCACTTAAAATTGATGGCATTGACTTTTGTGCAAAAACAGGTACCGCACAAAACCCGCATGGTAGAGACCATTCCGTTTTTGTTGCATTTGCTCCAACTAATAATCCTAAAATTGCTATTGCTGTATTAGTCGAAAATGCAGGATTTGGAGCTACATGGGCAGGACCAATTGCAAGTTTAATTATTGAAAAATACATTAATAAAAAAGTTAAACGTGTTGATTTAGAAAAACGAATAATGGAAACAAATTTAATTGGAAATTGAAACGCGAAGTAAACATATTAAAAAGTGTTGATTGGCTTACTATTAGCCTTTATTTAATTTTAGTGGTAATTGGCTGGGTTAATATTTATGCAGCTGTTTATAATGAAAAACATGCAAGCATTATTGATTTTTCGCAAAGATATGGTAAGCAGTTAATATGGATTATTGCGGCATTTGTTATAGCATTTGCCATTTTTCTTTTAGATAGTAATTTCTTTTCGTTTTTTACTTGGCCTATTTATATTGTAATGATAATTTTTCTTATTTCGGTATTGATTTTTGGGAAAGAAACTAACGGTCAGAGGGCTTGGTTCGAAATTGGAACTTTTCGACTTCAACCATCTGAATTTATGAAATTTGCTACAAATTTAGCGTTGGCTAAATATTTAAGCACTTTTAATTTGAAAATTCATAATTATAAAAGTCTTTTCACTATCGGATTAATAATATTTTTACCATGCATATTAATTTTATTGCAAAATGATACCGGCTCTGCATTAGTTTATTTAGCTTTTGTTTTTATGCTTTATCGCGAAGGACTTACTCCTTACGTTTTATTTTTTGCACTTATGACAATAATTTTGTTTATTGCTGCAATGCTTATTGATAAATTCATTATTCTTCAGGTTTTATTATATGTTGCACCTGTTATTTTCTTTTTGTTATATCCAAGATTAAAAGTTTTAGGAATTGGTGTTGGAATATTTTTATTATCGTTATTAATTGCTTTTGGAATAAATTACACATTATCTTTCAAATATTCATTATATGATGTATTTTTTGCAGCTTTATTTTTATCTGCTATTATAATAATAATTTTGGCACAAAAAAAACGTATTGCATTTGCATCAATTATAATACTCTTTCTTTTCTCTGCTGTAACTTTTACTTTTACTGTTGATTACATTTTTAACAAGGTTTTGGAAAAACATCAACAAGACAGAATAAACGAATTGTTAAGTATTAAATCAGACCCGCTTGGTACAGGATATAATGTTAACCAATCAAAAATTGCTATTGGTTCCGGAGGATTTAGAGGAAAAGGCTTTTTACAAGGTACACAAACAAAATATAATTTTGTTCCCGAACAATGCACCGATTTTATATATTGCACAGTTGGCGAAGAGCAAGGATTTATTGGCTCAACCGTTGTTATGGCATTGTTTACAATTTTGTTTTTGAGGTTAATTTTTATCGCAGAACGCCAACGCTCAAATTTTAGCCGAATTTACGGTTATGGAGTGGTATCTTTATTGTTTTTTCATTTTATTGTTAATATTGGTATGACCATTGGGCTTGCACCAGTTATTGGAATACCCCTTCCGTTTTTTAGTTACGGAGGAAGTTCATTATGGTCATTCACAATTTTATTATTTATCTTTTTAAGACTTGATTCACATCGCTTTGAAAAATTAGCATAAAATCATATAAACAAAGTAAGAAGTGAAAAGTTAAAAGTGAAAAGT
>JAVHRE010000135.1:0-1471 GCA_036171495.1 Bacteroidales bacterium | reverse complement strand
AAAAGTTAAAAGTGAAAAGTTAAAAGTGAAAAGTTAAAAGTAAGAAGTGAAAAGTGAGAAGTGAAAAGTGAAAACAATGAAATGGTTAAATAACAATGAACATAAAACAATGAACAATAAATATCTTAAATCATAAATCCGAAATCATAAATTATTATGGCAACTTCAATGGTAACTTATATTGGCGAACTAAGAACAAACGCTGTTCATTTATCTTCGGGTACAAAAATTATTACTGATGCTCCTATTGATAATCAAGGTAAAGGCGAAGCATTTTCTCCTACCGATTTGGTTGCAACTTCTTTTGCATGTTGTATGCTAACAATTATGGGAATTGGAGCAAATAATAAAGGTTTTTCAATAGATGGAACAACTGTTGAAGTAACTAAAGTTATGGGAATTAATCCACGCCGAATTGTAGAAATAATTGCAAAATTCAAGTTCCCTCAAAATAATTATACCGAAAAGCAAAAAGAGTTTTTTAAATTTGTTTCTAAAACTTGCCCTGTTGCAAAAAGTATTCATCCCGATATCAAACAAACAATTAGTTTTGAGTTTTAATCATCTATATAATTAATAATGAGAAAATTCATAAAATTTATAGTAAGAAATATTCCTCGAAAATATTTAATTAAATTTAGTAGTATTTTTAGTTTTATTGTGGTTTTATTTTACAAAGGTAACAATGTTGAATGCCCAATTTGTAAAGGTAAATTTCGAAAGTTTTTACCTTATGGAAATAAAGGTGCGAATAACCGATTATGTCCTAAATGCTTATCACTTGAAAGACACAGACTTTTATGGCTTTATTTGAATAATAAAACAGATTTTTTTACGGCAAAACTAAAAGTGCTTCATATTGCTCCGGAACAATCGTTTATTAAGCGTTTTAAAAAACTATCAAATTTAGAATACATTACCGCCGATTTAGAATCGCCACTTGCAGACGTTAAAATGAATATTAAAAACATGCCATTTAACGATAACACTTTTGATGTGTTAATTTGCAATCACGTATTGGAACATATTGATGATGAACCAAAAGCATTAAGCGAAGTATATCGGGTGTTAAAACCTAATGGGTGGGCAATTTTACAAGTGCCAATAAACTACAAACTTGAAACAACTTATGAAGATTCAAGCATTACAAACCCAAAAGAACGTGAAAAATATTTTGGGCAATACGACCATGTTCGGTTCCACGGAAAAGATTACCCATTACGACTCGAAAAAGCTGGTTTTAAAGTAATTAAAGATGATTACATAAAACAATTTTCTGCTCAAACCATTGAAAGATATAGACTTTCGCCCGAAGAAATAATTTATTTATCCGTAAAACCTTACACCAAAGTTAAAAGATAAAAGTAAAAAACACGGTAAACAATAAAGAAATAAAATAGAAATAAATGGAAATAGATAGAAACACCTTGTTGTCATGTTGAGTGATTAGCGAAACATCTTTTCTTAAAAT
>JAVHRE010000134.1:0-1011 GCA_036171495.1 Bacteroidales bacterium | reverse complement strand
GAGCTAAGATACTATTTTTTTACATGTCTAAAGCAGATAAGCAATTTTTTTAATTGAAGCCTCTGTTTTACTGATTGAGTAATAAAAATTGGTAGCTACAAGTGACAGATGTCTATAATCAAGATGGGTGGCATCAAAAATATTTTTTCTATCTTCTGTTTTTAAAACTGTATAAGCAAGTGAATTATCATCCAGATTAATTTCTTTCGCAGAAACTTTCCAGTTGTTTATTTCGGTTGTGTTATTACGAACTTTCAATACAGTATCCTCTGATGTATTACTCTTTGTGTTGACATGAAGTTTGCTTTTTGATAATGATAAATTATTTAATAACACGGTTTGCCTTTCTAAATCAAGAGCTCCTCCTTTTAATTTCAACTTATTAATGTCTGCAATGATTAAGGGCGTGTTTAAAGAATCGATATAAATAAAGCTGGCATTATTTATCAGAATTTGATTTGCTGTAATTTTCGGTAAAATATTTTCTGATTTCCCTTTTGTTGTTTTTGGATGTCTTTTTGTAATTACACTGGAAGTTATGTCTTCAAGGAATAATTTATCTATACTGTAAATAGACTGAGCCAGATCGAGTTTATCAATTTTTAGTTTTAAATGTTTTAGAGCAACTGCTACACTGGTTGCACCATAATCATCATCGTAATTCAATTTGATGTTTTCTAAACTCACATTTTCAATATTGAATGCCCAAAGAGATTTTTTATCTGGCACAATTTGTTTTTGTTTCGTAGTATCGCTAAATGCTGTAAGAAAAAAATTAAAGTTGAACAGAGAATCTTGCTCAATTCTTTTTAAGTGGAGGTTTACATCTTTCAATTCAATAAAATTTAGTTTTATTTTATGATTGAATAAGTCTTTAAAAGCCAGGTTTACACTTGCCTGCCCTAAGGATAACAATGTATCTTTTCTTAAATCCTCCAAATAAAGGCCATCTATTATAATTAAATTGCTTATCTGCTTTAGACATGCTGTCTTTTATTGTTTTGTAATTCC
>JAVHRE010000133.1:0-4920 GCA_036171495.1 Bacteroidales bacterium | reverse complement strand
ATAACGTTATTTAACTGAATACTATTTTGTTAAATACTTTTTAAGGGACGACTAAGTAATTAGTGCCTGCAAGAAAACACATGAACTGGTTTCGGGTTTATAGTTTCTGGTTTAACTAAAAACTACAAACCACAAACAAATATAACAATTGTTAGCAAATGTAATTTTTAAGTAATTTTCTTTTTAACACTAATTATAAACTATCTTTTATAACCATCGTTAAAAGTTCTGTCATACCTATTCCATATACTTTTGCTTGTTGCGGAATAATACTTGCTTCGCTCATTCCTGGAACTGTGTTTAGTTCAAGAAAATAAGGTTTATTATCGCGAATAATATAATCAACACGAACAATACCTTTGCAACCGAGAGTTTCATAAACAAGTTTAGATAGCCTATGGCATTCATTGCGAACATGGTCAGGAATATGTGCAGGGGTTATTTCTTCGCTCATTCCGGGTGTATATTTAGCTTCGTAATCGAAAAACTCGTTTTTAGGAACAATTTCAGTAACAGGCAATAAAATTGTTTTATTATTTGTTATAATAATACCGTTAGAAACTTCAGTTCCTTTAATAAATTCTTCAATTATTACTTCGTTATCTTCTTTAAAGGCAAGTGCGAGTGCAGCCGGAATCTCATCAATAGTTTTAACTTTTGATGTACCGCAGCTCGAGCCGCCGTTATTTGGTTTAATAAAACATGGAAGTCCAACAGTTTTTACAATTTCATCGGAAGTAATAGTTTTATTTTTCCTTACAAGTAAAGCTTTTGCCATTAATATTCCCGTTTCGCAAAGAGCAAGTTTGCAAAAATATTTGTCAAATGTTAGAGACGAAACTAAAGTGCTGCATGTAGAATGAGGAATTCCAAGCATTTCGAAATAACCCGACATCAATCCATTTTCGCCGGGTGTACCATGTATTATTATATATGCAAAATCGAACTTTATTAATGTACAGCCAATTTTTAAACTAAAATCGGTTTTATTTACCTCTTCACCATTTGCATCATTCAAAGTCCACTTATTACCTTTAACTAAAATAGGGTAAATATTAAACAATTCTTTATTGAGCCAGTTTGATACCTGTTTGCCGCTTTTTACAGATATTTCTGATTCTGAGGAATTTCCGCCAAATAAAACTGCAATATTTTTCTTCATTTTTAAATTTATTTTGATGCAAAAAATACATCAAATAAATTTTATATTTAAAGAAAAATTAAAAAGATATTAACTTTTAACTATTAATTTCTTTAATTTGTTAAAAGCGACAATTATACTATTAACGGGAATAATTTAAGTTTTTTGAATTTACAAAAACAATATGTCATCCGTAGTCAATTGTTTGACAATGTATGACAACTGTATGACAATTTATGACACATAACGAATGACACAAAGTAAATGATAGTTTATGACCGTTTGGTTATAATTCTATATATTGCATTTTGTAATACAGTCAACAATTTCCGATAATCTATTGTACTTTAAATAATAAAAAGTGTTTTTTCCATTTCGTTTTGACGAAAGAACCCCTTTGCTTTTTAATATTCCCAAATGATGCGATGTGGTTGATTGTTCGATGCTTAACAACTCATGTATTTCGGTTACAGTTAAATGTTTGCCATTTTCTAATAAGCCCATTATTGCAATTCTTAATGGGTGGGCGATAGCTTTTAACATTTCCGAAGCTTCGTTAAGTTGCTCTACGTTAAGTAGTTTTACTTTTGAGGTCATAGTTTTAAAAATAAATTATTAATATTTCAATTATATAAATATGTAGGAGTATTAAACCTGATTTTTGTCATGTTGGTTTATATTATTAAACATCTTTTACTTACATCGGATTTATTAAAAAAACTTGTTATGTTTGTTTAATTTTAAAAAATCAATTATGTTTGATGTAATTCTTTTGTATGACTAATTTAAACGATATTAAAAATCCTGTAAAGGAAGAATTAAACGAATTTGAAAAATATTTTAATTCGTATATGAAAAGTAATGTTGCTTTGCTCAACATTATAACAAAGTACGTATTAAAAACAAAGGGCAAACAAATGAGACCATTGTTGGTTTTATTATCAGCAAAATTAATTGGGAAAATTTCTACATCAACATTTCATGCCGCATCATTAATAGAGTTAATGCACACAGCAACTTTAATTCACGATGATGTTGTTGACGAATCGTACCAACGTCGTGGTTTTTGGTCGGTGAACGCATTATGGCGTAATAAAATTTCTGTTCTCGTTGGCGATTACTTACTTGCTAAGGGACTATTGTTGGCAGTTGATAATTCAGAATTTGAATTACTTAGAACAGTTTCTGATGCTGTTAAAGAAATGAGCGAGGGCGAGCTTTTACAAATTGAGAAAGCCCGAAAACTTGATATTAACGAAGATTTGTATTTTGAAATTATTCGAAAAAAAACCGCTATGCTTATTGCTGCAAGTGCAGTTAGCGGTGCTATTTCAGCTGGAGCATCAAAAATCGAAACTCAAAAAATGAAAGAATTTGGAGAATCGCTTGGCATTGCTTTTCAAATAAAAGACGACCTTTTTGATTATTCCCCAAATAATAAAACAGGAAAGCCAGCAGGTAACGATATTCGGGAGAAAAAAATAACATTACCCCTTATTTATGCACTAAAACAAGCATCAAGCAACGAGAAAAAACAAATTTTGAGAATTGTTGGCTCAAAAGAACCGAGTTCAGTTGCTTTAAAAACTGTTGTTGATTTTGTTAATTTAAAAGGCGGTTTTGAATATGCCGTCACTCGAATGGAAAATTTTAAAAATAAGTCGTTGGAAATCTTAAACACTTTTGAAAAAAATGATGCACAATTAGCTTTACAAGATTTTGTTATTTATGCTACCAACCGTAATAAATAATTAAAAGATATTATGAAAATAACAAAACTCACAATAATATTATTTGTTTTTGTTACTACTATTGGCAAATCGCAACAATTAACTCCAACCGAAACTAAAGCGCTAATGGAAATTTCAGTAACAAACTTCTCCGATAAACCGCTTCAAAAAGAAACAATTGTGTTTGAAGGTTCAAAAAATAAAACTAAAATTTCGGCAATAACCGATGCAAGCGGAAAAGCTAAAGTTTTACTTCCCGAGGGAGATACTTATAATGTTAAATACCGCGATTTTATGGAACAGGTAAATTATTCGAAAGTTGAAATTCCTGCTGAACCCGGTGCATTTACTTATCAACTTAAAATTAAATTTGAACCCGAAAAAGTTTATACTTTGAAAAATGTGAATTTTGAAACTGCAAAAGCTAATCTTACAGCTAATTCGTACCCGGCACTTAACGATTTTGTTGGTGCATTAAAAGATATTCCAACAATGATAATTGAAATAGCAGGACATACCGACAATATTGGCTCAGACGAAACTAATTTAACACTTTCGCAGGAAAGAGCAAATGCTGTAATGAAATATATTATTTCTAAGGGAATTGCTTCAAATAGAATTACAGCAAAAGGATATGGAGCAACACAGCCAATTGCTTCAAACGATAACGAAGAAGGTAGAAAACAAAACAGAAGAACCGAAGTTAGAATAATTAATAATGCGAATTAAGGGTTGAAATCTAAAAGTCCCGTAGGAACAACATATTGGTAGAAATAAATAACACCCACCAACATAAATGCCGTAGGCATGATATATTTAAAATTATTTCGTTCCTACGGAACTTTTGATTTGTCTGTTTTTGTTGTTTCTACCAATATATTGTTCCTAACGGAACTAAAAAAATCCAACCCTTGATTCGCATTAATAATCAATAACTAAATAACTATTTCAATTAGTGTAATAGTTCGGCTTTGCTCACCACAAGTTTACCCCGTGCACAGTATAATACAAAAATTCTGATGTTACGCAAAAGTTAATTTTTGCCACATAGAAAAATTCAGGATTAAGAATTAAGATTTTAGAACTTCAAAATAAAAGCAAGTAAAAATTGTAAACCAATAATTATCGAATGTACATTATGGACAGACACTAAACAGTTGCCTAAAAAAATAAACCCTTTAACGCCAAATAAATTTTTATATATAAATTTTTATATATAAATTTGCTTGATCAAAATTTGCATTTGTAACTTAAACTCATCTCATTAATAATGAAGCCAGTATTAAAACACAAAATCGGAACATTAAACATCTGGTTATACCTTTTTTTGGGAATCCTGTTTGTAATGGTGCTAATAAACCCTTTTAACGGTGATATTTTACATTCATTTGGAAGTGCTATACAAGCTGATTATTTGGGAAATTTTCCTGCGAATGTTTATAATTCATGGCTTACGAGAGGTATAGGATACAAATATTTCATTTATGTTTTATACAAAATTACAGCACTCATTACTGGAAAAGAAAATTTTATTGCATTTCAAATTACTGCAAAGTTTTTATACTACAGCATTTTTCTTACTTTAAGTTATTTTTCATTCAAATCATTAAAAGTATTTTTGAATAAATACTCGCTTAACTGGCACACGTTATTTCTGGTCTTTGCTTTTTCTATTCTTTCATCATCTGGTTTTTGTTCTTTACAACCAGAAGAGGTTGGAGTTTTCTTTACCTTATTTCTTACAGCAGCAATATTCTCCGATAAACGCATTTTTCAATATTTGTCGGGCATTTTTGTCTGTGTTTTACTTTCATTAAAAATAATAACGTTGTTTTATGCTGCGTATCCTGCTCTCTTATTGCTTTATTTTTACCGTTCGTACAAAACTCAATTTGCAATATATATTATATCTTCAATAATCTCTTTATTATGCTTAAGCTTAACATTTATATATGTTTTACCACATGAAATTACAGACATTGTAAATGTAACTCGTTTTAATTCCTCTTTAATAATAAACTTCAATTTGAGTTATGAATTTGTTTACGG
>JAVHRE010000132.1:0-1017 GCA_036171495.1 Bacteroidales bacterium | reverse complement strand
TTAACTATTCGAATAGGAATAATTAAAACTGTGAGTTTCGGATATAAATATGTTGTGTGCCATTGTACAAAAAAAAAGAAAAAAAAGAAAAACGAACGGACAGGAACTTTCCGTTCGACAATTATAATTTCCAAAAATATAATATTGTAATTATTATGACGTACATTTCGACTGTTTTTCCGCTATAATATTGTTATAAGCCATTTTAAAATGACAACACTCCTTCAACGAAACGAATTATATATTTTTTTAAAACAACAATTTTATGAAAAAAATAACTTTAATTACGGGACTAATTTTATTGATAAATAATGGATTTTCTCAAACAAATTTTAAATGGGAAAAGATAGATTCTATCTCAAAAACTAAATCAAAAATATATTCCGACACGAAAATGTTTATTGCAGAAACGTGGAAGTCATCAAAAAACGTAATTCAAAACGATGATAAAGAAGGTGGTGCCGTTTTTATTGAAGGTACTATTGAAAAGGTTGGAGGTAGCGGACTTCGTGTAGCATCATTTTGGTATTCATACAATGTTAAATTTTATATGAAAGAACAAAAATATAGAATTGTAGTAGAAAATGTAGAATTTAAAACTTCTAGCAAACCGGGTTGGACAGCAAAAGTAGCTAACGAGTGGCCGGGTGGTTGGGATTGTGCACTTATGAAAAAACCTTGGACAGAATTAATGACATCTCTAAAAGCGGATATGCAAAAGATTGTTGATGACTACGAAAAATATATTAAAATGCCAAGTGGCAGTATTGACGGTTGGTAGTCAAAACCTAAAAATGTTAAGTGTTTCGACCGCTGTGTTTTAAGAATTGTGTGTTAACTATGTGTTAGGACTTCTATAGAAATCCACCATTGTACAAAAAAAAGAAAAAAAGAAAAAACGAACGGACAGGAACTTTCCGTTCGACAATTATAATTTTTATTAAACGAAATTTAACTAACATTATTAATTAGTGTCTGTCCATACAGTCAAACAATTTACAAAGTTTTCCATTCAAA
>JAVHRE010000131.1:0-4951 GCA_036171495.1 Bacteroidales bacterium | reverse complement strand
AAATATGGTCGGTTTGCGTGTATGTATAATGAAAATAACTTGTAGAATCAATATCATAATAATTTCCGTTTATTATTGTTTCATAATATCCTCCATTATAATTAATTGAAGTAGTATTGTAAGGATTATTAAGGAACATTTTTCCTGAAAGTTTTTCGCCATAATTTACATAGCTTAAACCAGCTTTATAAATAAATCTTTTTTGCTGATAAACAGCGTTAATGCCCATTTCGCGGCCAATTGAGGGTTTAAGCATTTCTTGCTTTGCGTTTTTTGCTAATTTTAATTCATTATTACCTGTTGTTACTTTGTAATTTGTTACAAACATACCTGAATTTGCTTCAATATACCATAATCCTTTTTTATAATGTGCTGGTTTTTCGGAAACTAAATTCATATATTTTGTTAATTGTTGTGATGACAGTATGGGAAGCAACTTATTCATAAATATAAGAGAAGATGCTGAAACAAGTTCAGCATGACGTTCTAACTCAGCATTGTCGTCATAGCGGGCTTGACCCGCCATCCCCTTAACGTTTGGAGATGCTGAAACAAGTTCAGCATGACTGTTATATTTTGCGATATGTTCTGACTCGGAATTGTGATTTTTTTCAACAACGGGTTTTTCGCGGTTTGCTGGCACAACAGAATTTAATTCTGCTAAAGATTTATTATTAGTTAGTTGTTGTGACTCTACTGTGTTTTTGCTGATTAAACTATTCGGCAATTTATTGTTTGTGTTATTTGCAGACGGGGAATTAGATGCTGAAATAAGTTCAGCATAATGGGTTAATTCAGCATGACGATTAATCTGGTTTTCTAATTTTTTGTTCAAATTCACATTGTCAAGTTCCTGATTTTTTTTATTTGTATAATTAGAAGTTTTATTATTTGAATTTGCAACCAATTCATTGTTCTCTACTTTATACTTTATACTTTGTACTTTATACTTTGTACTTTGTTCGGTTTCGTTTATATTTTTAGTTTTAATTAAAGTGTTAGAATTTTCAGTAAGCAGAATGTTATTTTTAGTATTATTATTTAATGTATAGCTTTTTTCAGTTTCATTGTTGTAATAGAACCCAAAATAAATTAATATCACAGAAACTGCAATAATTGAACTTGCAAAAAGCAATCCTTTAGTCCCAATGTACCATGGTTTTATTGGCGTAATTGCCGATGGCGACGCAAAAATTTTTTTCTTAATTTCGGATGAAGGGGTTACACTAAAACCTTCAATTCCTTTATAAAAAAGTTCGTCAATTTTATTATTCTTTTCCATAATACTTATTTATACTGCTAACAATATTTTTTTTTTACTGTTTTCCCATTCTTTAACCTTTTTTTGCAAAACTAATCTTGCCTTTGAAAGTTGTGATTTTGATGTTCCTTCTGTTATCCCGAGCATTTTAGAAATTTCTTTATGTCCGTACTTTTCAATTACATGAAGGTTAAAAACTAATTTATAACCTTCGGACAGTTCGTTTACCATTTCTACAAGTTCATTTCTTGAGGGTAAGCATTTTTCACTTTCTTCAAAAAACAAATCAGTTTTTTCCTGTTCGTAAATCGGAACATTTTCAATATCTTCAATGAACGAAAAACGTTTTTTATTTCTTAAAAAATTTAAAGCAGTGTTAACCATTATAATTTTAATCCATGATACAAGCGACCCCTCGTTTCTTGCTTTAAATTCGTAAATATTTTTAAAAACCTTAATAAATCCATCTTGCATAACATCTTCAGCTTCTGTACGATTACCACAATATCGAATACAAATACCAAGCATAGCAGCAGAAAAACGGTCGTATAACTCTTCTTGTGCAGCCTGCTTTCCTTTTCTACATTGTTCAATTAGTAGTTCATCTGAAAGCATCAGAATATATTTTCAATTAAAAAACACAATTTACGAAAAAGGTTGCCTGAAAACAAATTTTTTTTTTAGAAATAATTCCTAAGTAAGTGTTTAATCTTTTAAAGTTGAAAATCTTAAAACAAAAATCAACGATTTTTGTTCTCAAATCATAAAAAAGAATAACGAATATTGATTAACGAATTATGATTTTTGAAGATAAAAAAAATCTTAAGAGGACTTCTAAAAGTACTCAAATCGTCATGCTGTCCCGCTTTAGGCGGGATTTAGAACCCACCTTAACTAATTTTTAGCTTTTGTTTTAATGAAGGTTCCATATATAAAATAAAAACAATATACAAAACAAATAATAAGGAATTAAATAACAGCGATATATTAGTAGAATCAATTTTTACAATATAAGAAGTACCGTAAATAGCAAAAGCGACAATAAAATAAATTCCTATACGTAACAAAGGATATTTTACTTTATAAAAAATATTTCCAAGTAAAAATGATGCTATCATCATAGCAAAATAACATATTAAAGTAGCCCATGCGGCACCCATATATCCCATAATTGGAATTAACCAGAAATTTAATCCAATTGTTATTGATGCTCCAAATATTGCAAGAAAAGCACCCCAACGGGTTTTATTTGTTAGTTTATACCAAATAGAAAGATTAAAAAATATTCCAAGAAAAAGATTTGCGAGCAATAATATTGGCACTACTTTTAAACCTGAACGGAAATTTTCGCCAATAAAATATTTTATTATATCTAAATATAACAACACACCTAAAAATATTATCAAACCAAAAATTATAAAGTATTTCATCACTTCGGCATATAATTCTTTTGCATTTTTTTCTTTTGCCTGATTAAAAAAGAAGGGTTCGGCAGCATACCTAAAAGTTTGAATAAATAATGTCATTAAAATCGAAACCTTGTAGTTTGCACCATAAATTCCTAATTGTTCCATTGCTGTAGAAGTGTCTGTTAGTAAGCGTTTTAGCATTGCCCTGTCAAAAGTTTCATTTACCATTCCTGCTAAACCTGCAATAAGTAGCGGCAATGAATAAAGGAGCATTTTTTTCCAGATAACAGTATCAAATGATAATTTAATTTTCATTGTTGGGATAAGCATTATAAGTGTTATAACACTTGCAAGCATATTTGAAATAAAAATGTAACCTACCCCAACTTCTGAGCTATATATCCAACTTGGAATTTTATATCCTTCTTTTATTAACAAAGGACACAACAGTAAGAAAAATAAATTTAATCCGATAAATATTAGAATGTTGGCTAATTTAATTAAGGCAAATTTTAATGCTTTATTTTGTTGACGTAAAAAAGCAAAAGGAATTGCTGTTAACGCATCAAAACCAATTATAATACCAAGCCATATTACATATTCGGAGTGATTACTATATTGAAGAACTGAGGCAATTGGTTTAGAAAAAACAATTACTAAAACAATAAACACAAACGATGATACAAAAAGTGATATGAGGGATGTTGAATAAACTTTTATATTGCCTTTTTCGCTTTCCCAAAAACGGAAAAAACCGGTTTCCATTCCATAAGTAAGAACAATTATTAAAAAGGATAAATAAGCATAAAGTTCGGTAACTACACCATATTCCCCAGTTGAAAATATGTTTGTATAAAGCGGAACCAATAAATAATTTAACAATCTTCCAACTACACTGCTAAGTCCATAAACTGCAGTTTGCCCGGCTAATTGTTTTAGTTTTCCCAAAATGAATTTATTAAAGCGTAAAAGTATTTAAGTTCTTACAATTTATTATTTGTATCCAATTCTTTTTCGTTGTTTTTGCTCATTTTGAAGTTTATCCTTTTCAAGTAAATAATTTAATGCTTTGTAAACATCTGAAAACTTTTTATTGTATTTACTTTCTAATTCGTTTAATTTATTAGTTAAATCTTTATGAGAAAGGGCGTACTGTCTTACAAAAACAAAAGCCCGCATAATTGCAATATTTACATTTATTGCAACTTCTGAGTTTAAAATTCCACTTAACATTGCTAAACCTTGTTCGGTAAAAGCAAGTGGTAATGCTGTTTTTGGACGTTTAATAGTAGATGTCATCACAATTTGTGATGACATGTTTTCCCATTCTAATTTAGTTAACTGAAACATAAAATCTTTAGGGAAACGTTTTATATTTCTTTTTACAGCTTGATTTAAAACTCTTGTTTCTACTTTATAAAGAATAGCTAAATCATAATCAAGCATTACTTTTTGCCCTCTAATTTCATAAATTTTATTTTGAATTAATTGCAATTGCATATCAAATAAATTTGAAAGCAAAAATATAAAAAAAAGCGTTCCGAAGTTTCGGAACGCTTTTTATTTATTGATGTGTTTCAGTTTTTGGTTCTTTCTTTGGTTCTTCGGGTTTAGGCAATAAAATTTTTCGTGATAACTTCATTTTGCCACGATTATCAATTTCTAACAATTTAACATGAATTTTTTGACCAAGATGTAAAGCATCTTCAACTTTATTTAACCTGCGCCATTCAATTTCAGAAATATGTAATAATCCTTCTTTGCCAGGGAAAAGTTCGACAAAAGCACCGTATTCCATTATAGACTTTACAGTTACTTCGAAAACTTCACCGATTTCCAAGTCTCCAACTATTCCTTTAATACGTTTAATAGCCATTTTAATTGCATCAGCATTTGGTGCAGAAACTTGAACAATTCCATGGTCATCAACTTCTTCAATTGTAATAACTGTATTAGTTTTTGCCTGAATATCCTGAATAATTTTACCACCAGGACCAATAATTGCACCAATCTGGTCTTTTGGAACTTTCATACTTTCGATACGTGGAGTATGTGGTTTATAATCGGCACGGGGTTCAGGTAAGGTTTCTAATATTTTACCCATTATATATAAACGACCTTCGTGTGCCTGAGCTAAAGCTTTGCTTAAAACTTCGTAAGAAAGTCCGTCAACTTTAATATCCATTTGAGTTGCAGTAATTCCGTCGCGTGTACCGCAAACTTTAAAATCCATATCGCCTAAATGGTCTTCGTCGCCAAGAATATCTGATAAAATTGCAAA
>JAVHRE010000130.1:0-1020 GCA_036171495.1 Bacteroidales bacterium | reverse complement strand
CTATTAATTTTTCAAAAACAGAGAGCACAGCATCTTTTGCATTTTGTTGATTTTTCAAATAATTTAGGCAAACACCGAAAACAAGGTGGGAGTACCTCGAAAATAGTTCTCCCACATATTCAGTATTAGCAGAACTTTTATATAATCTTAAAAGTTCAAAATCTGTTAAAGTTTTATATCGTATTTTCTTAAAGAAAATCATTTTTATTCTATTGTTTTTTCATCTTTCTTTTTACTTGCTAATATTCTATGTTCTGCTCTTACATCAAAATAACTTTTAGTTTCCATTACAATAATACCGCCGGTTACATCGCCATATTGTGCTGGAATTCCACCCGAATATACAACAATACTTCCAATTGCACAACCCGGAATTGTTGAACTAATGTTGGCTTGCTTTACTCCATCAATATAGCAAGCAGAACTGCCATTTCGTGAGCCACGAAAAACTATGTCTTTTCCATCTTTACTAATTTGTGCTTCAGAAGTTATAGCTCTAATAACCATTACCGGATTATTTGAACCTGCAATATTTTTTATTTCGCCAGGAATTATTGCTGTTTTGCCAATTTGCCCTGGGTCTAACAATCTCGCATCATTTTTTTCGGCTGTAACAGTAATATCTCCCATTAAAATACCATCTGATAGTTTAATATCTTTCATAAAAGTTGGCTCGCCTGGAAAAACGCTTGCAGCAATGGTTTGAGTATTATAACCGGTGTAAGAATAATTAACCTGATATGTGCCAGATGGAAGCGGTTTTAAAGTATATCTGCCATCGGCATCAGTTATTGTACCAATTTTCCTGCCATCATCATCAATATAAACATTGCAGCCAATTAAAGGTTGTTTTGATGAGGCATCATAAACTTTTCCATTTAAGGAACCTGCATTTTGAGCTTTTAATATTATAAAAGGCACAAATGCTAAAACGATAATCATTTTAATTGTTTTCATTTTTTTTATTTTTAAACATTATAAACTTTATTATAATGAAACCGATAGATAAAAATTCCATAA
>JAVHRE010000129.1:0-4973 GCA_036171495.1 Bacteroidales bacterium | reverse complement strand
TAAAACAATGAAACCAATTCCAATTAAAAAAATCCAACTCTTGATTCGCATAAATAACTTATGCGTAAATTCTATAAAATATTGTTTTTCTTTTTATTGTTATTGTTATTGTTATTGCAATTTAATTCTGTTTATTGTCAGTTTTATCAGGATTCAGTTTATTATAACCGCTTCGAAACAAAGAGAAATATATTAAAAACTAACCCTTTTGTTTTTCCAATTGGTACAATTCCAATTACTTCTGAATTTAGATTAGCATACGAAACAGTTTTGTCTCAAAGAAGCTCAATTCAAATTTCCGGCTCATATTTGGGAAAAGGAATTATTTTGACTATAGCCGAGGCAGGTTCAGTTCCACCAATTGTATTAAAAGTCAGAGGATTCCGGTTTCAAGCCGAATATAAATATTATTTATTAAACCATAAAGACCAAACTATAGCTCCTGAAGGTTTATATATTGCATTACAATATTCATATTCACGTGCAAAAGTTACAGAAAAAAATAATGTTTTACAAGATAAATCCGATTTAATTATATATTCAAATTATTGCTTAAAATCGGGTTTCCAAATAATTAATAAAAACCTTGCATTCGACCCTTTTATAGGAATTGGTTTTAGAGATAATGTATGGAAAGAGTATTACATTTCTAAAAAAGGGTTTGAAGTTTATCCAGGTCCATTAAAAATTTTGTTAGGATTTAATGCAGGGTGGGCGTTTTGAATGCTCAAAAAAGTTCAAAAAGTTTATAGTTTCGGGTTTTTGAAAAACTTTCCGTCCCGCCTAAGCGCATTGGCGTCAAGCTAAGAAAACAATATCTTGCTCGAAACGCTTGATAGTCAAAAGAATGAGTTGGACTAAAGTCCTTTAATATCACGGGTTACTGTTCCACGACCTAAAGGTCGTGGCTATTGAACAAATACTGGTTCTAAATTAATTGCCACGACCTTCAGGTCGTGGGTATTAAACACAATACCGATAGGGCTTTAGCCCAAATATTTAAATCCTTAGCTTGACGCGTATGGCTTTTTGCGGGAGACGTTATTTGTCCTGCTTTGGGCGGGATTAGAACTCACCTTAAGTTTTAAAAGTAAGCTCTCATTTGCACTGTGCCAATATGTACAGCTTTTGAGTCTTGCGAAATTCTTCCGTTGTACGAAATACTGATTTGAAGCGAATTTGATAAATCTCTTTGATACTGAACAAGCCATGTTGCATTATTTCCTGCAAGCAGCCCTTCTAACATTTCGTATCCAACCGGAGATGAGGGTACTCCATTATACAATATGTGAATATAATCGGCTTTAAATGATAAATTGCCTTTTTCAACAACATTGTACCTGATTTCGAAACCTGCATTAGTTAATTTAGCAGTTTCGGTTCCGGAAGTGTTTTTTTTGTCGGTATATTTACCATTTGTAGTAATTCTGAAAGAAGTTGATGGTTGAAAACTAACCGATAGTTCTCCGGTGTTTAAGTTTAATATATAATTTTTGTTACTGAAATATTCCGATGAAAAAGATTTTCTCCCGTTGGATATTATTCCAATAGTACTGATGTTCTGATTAAAATTAATTCTAAATTGTATAGAATGCTGGGTAAATGAACGAATATCTGTACCATTTAATAACAACAAACTACCTCGTGTATCTTGAAATAAATAATCAATTCCATATTTGGGATTAGTTTTGTTAAATGAAAAAGTGTTTCTGATATTTTTGTTTTGTACAAGTGATAAAGAATCTGGAATATTGTTATTAAAAGGTGAAATTCTTTGCAAAAGAACCTGCGATTTATGTTTACTATCAACATTATAAGCTAACTGTTCCGAAAAACGCGAAACGAATTTTTTAAATCCTTTTTTATTGCCCCAAACAGTTTCGGGTTTTAAATATGCAACCTGAGTAATTTTACTTGTAAAAACTTTTTCAAATTCATTAGTTGAAGTAAAAATCCTGATATAAGTTGCCTGGTCTTGGAACATTGCAACTTCAAATTCGTCGAGTTCTTTTATTCCATTATGATTATAATCTGTCCATGTGTAAACTCCTTGCCCCGCAGGGACTTCGAGATACGAAAATTCTTGTTTTACTTCGAGTCCGCTACCGGTTTCGTAAATGGTGTTAATTGAAAACAACGATTTATATATTTTTATTGAATGTTCTATTCTGCCTGTAATATTATCTTCGCGAACTGCTTTTGTTAAAGTGGTGTCAATAATATCAAGCATTCTGTATGTGAGTGATGTGTTTAATGTGTTTTTGGTGTTCTTTGTTAGTGATGCAGCCAAATTAAAATCCTGCGAATTTAAAGCGTAATTCAAATTTTTACCATTGGGCAAATAATCTTTTCTGTTTTTATAATTAAATGAAAGCGGATTGCTTGATGTATCCGATAGTCCCGCAAATGCTTCAAATTGGTCATATCTGGAACTGTTCATATACAAACTGTCTGATTTGGAATATTTCCATGTGTTAATTTCCTGCTCTTCGGCAACACCAGCAAAAACTGATTTATAGTCTTTTCGCAATGAAATGCGATGTCTTAAAAAATTTGTTGTTTTCGACGTATCGTTAGATTGCATATAACTGCCTTTGGCATCAATTCTAAATCCTTTAAATTTTGCAAAACCATTCAAATTATTTTTAATACCGATAAAATTATTTTGGCGGTTCATATAATCAATGCCATAAATTAATGAACTTGAGTTAGTTCTTTTAAAAGCGATTCCAAGTCCTGTCATTAATTCATTTTGAAGTGAGTTTGATGCTGTAAGGTTCCAGTCGCGTTCAAATTCCGATGAGCGATAACGTTCTACAGGGTCGAATTTTTTGTCTATATTTTGAAAGTATGTGTTGAGCAGCAATTTATTTTTTGCAGTATCGCCAATTAAAAATTTTCGTTCAATAGCAGTTTTAAAAGCATAACCGGTGTTGTCGTTATCATCTTTTGATGAAAAAGTATTATGGTCGTTGCCACTAATTCCCAATTCGTATTTAAAATTAAGTTTTGATGAAATTGAAATATCGGCACCTGTGGTAAGAACATTTTTTCTGCGAGGTGCAATTAATTGTCGCACAGGTTCGTAATCACCTTGCGAAACATGGTTAACCGGTGCAACCCATTTAAAAACTCTTCCGTTTGCGGAACTGTTTACTTGCACATAATTGCCTTTACCTTGTCCTAAATAACTGAATCCTAAACGATAATGTGCGCTATCAGGATTCGTAGAATAAACAAAAATACTATCGTAAATTGTTGAACTTACAAGTGTGTCGCGCATTTTGTAAAATACTGCATCGTTTCTAAAAACAGTGTCGAGTGTTACATAAGGAACTACTGCAAGTGCAGAATTATCGCCGGCATTAGAAAGAATTTTTTTTTCGCCATCGCTTAAACTTTGCTGTAAAGTTTGATTTTTGCTGTCTTGCTCTGAAAACAGATTTAACCAAAATTTGTTTTTGCCGAGTTGCCATTCGTTGCCCGAAAAGAGCATGAAACGTGCATAGTTTTTATCGCTGTATTCATATTCTACTACAATTCTTTTATCTTTGGTTATTGGTTGTTTTGCTGTAAAACTAAGTTCTGCTGTATTATAATCAATAACATAATCAAAATCTTGCCCACGCTCTAACTGCTTGCCATCAATGTAAACTTTTTCGCTGCCTGCAATAATAACAATAAATGGTTCATTAAAAGCACCTTTTAAGCGGTAAGGTCCTTGCGTGCCTTCGATTCCGTTATAAGTCATCCTGAAATATTTTCCTTTTGATACAGAACCGCTTAAAGTTGTTTTGAAAACATTATTTTTCTTTTTTCCGAATTTAAAGTAATTTGTAACAATAATTCCCTGAGCCTTTCTATTCATAAGCATAAAATAACCGGTAGGTTTGGTAAGTTCAAAATCGCCTAAAGTAAGTTTAAGTGTTTGGTTATAAATAGAAATAAAAACTTTATCAAAATCCTGAATTTGTTGAGTATTTCCTTCGGGTTGTATGGGTATATTGTTATCGGTTACAGCAGCAAGAATATTTAAGTCTTTACCTAACTTTCCCGACAATTGTAAATTTAAGTTTGAGTTTACAACAACATCCTGATTGTTGCCAAACGAAACGCCACGCGAAATGCTTCCACGTTTAATTAGCTCATCGGCGCCAAAGTTCTCGAATTTATTTGTTTCGTTTATCCTATAAGTAAATGGGTTTGAATTGTTTCCGTTTGAAATTATTTTTTGATGCGGGTTTTTGTGAAATGCTGTTTTGTTAAAATCAATTGGAAATGTTCTGTAATTTATTGTGATACTTGACAAGTCTTTTAAAGCAAGGCGATTAAAAACTATCTCGGATTTCGCATAATTAACATAATATAAGCTGTCTGATAGTTCATTGCCATTGCTGAAATATATTTTAACTGATTCCGGAACAATAGCAAGGCTATCAATTTTTATTGTATCAGAAATATTTTTGAACTCAATTTTATGAAATGTAGATAAATATTGTGCATGACTTTGTGTTACACAATAAATTAAAATTGCTATGATTAATAAAAATCTCAATTTTAGGTTTTTTTCAAAGATAGAAAAGGCAAATTAATATTAACGTAAAAGATTAACAGAAATTTGAATTAAGTTTATAAAGTTTTAAAGTTGAAAGTAAAAAGTTAGAATTAAAAAGTGGAAAGTGAGGGGCAAATCTTCAAAAAGATGTTAAGGTGGGTTCTAAAAATTAAAATAGCGTCTCCCGCAAAAAGCGCATACTCAATACAGAACTTCGTTTTTCCGCCAAGTCGGAACAAGTAGTGAGATGCTGTTCTTCGTCAAGCTCAGGATGACTGGACGTGGCAATTGAAACAGAACAATTAAATTATCAATACCCAACTATCAAATGAATAAAAAAAATTGCGTAACATCAGTTAATAATTATAGGACTTACGCAAAAAAAACAATATGACACGAATTACACTAATAAAAAATA
>JAVHRE010000128.1:0-4979 GCA_036171495.1 Bacteroidales bacterium | reverse complement strand
CGAAACATTATGAAAATATCTTTTTAGCTTGACGCCAATGCGCTTTTGCGGGGAATACCAATAAAAAATAAAAATATATGTGAGTAATGTTCGAGTTCTCCCGCTTAGGCGGAACGAAGTTTTAAAAATCAGGAGTTCCGCCTAAGCGGAATATGCCTAAACAACAAAAATAGACAAGGGGGCATGCCCCCTTGTGATGTAAATAGCCTGTATTGAGCAGTTCGATAAACTCACTGTACCACTTGCCGAAATGCAGAAATCGGACATTATGGACAAACACTGTTTAATAATTTTATTTTTTCTAACTTCGCCATTAATTTGTAATATAAAAAAACAAACAAATGAATACAAATGCAACATCTGGGAATAAAGGCAAAAGTGTTCGTTCCGATTGCTATGTTAATTTAGAAATTACTCAAAGCGGTGGAATACAAATTGTTTTAGAAAGTAAAGTTGAGGTAATGTTTGGTAGAGCTAATAAAGAGCTAATCACCGATATTTTAAACTTTTTTGAAATAAAAAACGCTAAAATAACAGTTGAAGATTCAGGAGCTTTGCCATTTGTTATTGCAGCCAGAATTGAGTCCGCAATAAAAAAAACAACAGATTCTAAAAAAGAATTTTTACTTCCATTTCTTTCGCAAAATAATTATAAAACTGCAAAAGATTGCAATCGAATTTCACGGTTATATCTTCCGGGTAACTCGCCATCACTTATGCTAAATGCAGGAGTTCATAAACCTAATGGAATTATTTTAGATTTGGAAGATGCTGTTGCTCCAGATAAAAAATTTGAAGCAAGGTTTTTAGTTAGAAATGCGTTGCATAATCTCGATTTTTATAATGCCGAACGTATGGTTAGAATTAATCAGGTTCCCAAAGGATTAACTGATTTGGATTTTATTGTTCCGCATAATGTTAATTTAATTCTTGTTCCAAAATGCGAAAGTGCAGACCAAATTATTCAGGTAAATAATAAAATTAACGAAATAAAAACAAAATGTAACATTTTAAATGAAATTTGGCTTATGCCAATTGTTGAAAGTGCTTTGGGCGTTATTAAATCTTATGAAATCGCAACTGCAGCAACAAATATTGTCGCAATGGCAATTGGTTTAGAAGATTATACTGCCGACCTTGGAACAAGAAGAACAACTGATGGAATGGAGTCATTATTTGCTCGAAGTCAGGTTGTTAATGCTTGTCGTGCTGCCGGAATTCAGCCAATAGATTCTGTTTTTAGCGATGTTGCCGATATGGAAGGTCTTAAAAACAACGTACTCAAATCAAAAGCTCTCGGTTTCGATGGCATGGGTTGTATTCATCCACGTCAGATTAAAGTTATACACGAAAATTTTGCTCCGTCAAACGAAGAAATTGAGAAGGCAAAGAAAATTGTTTTTGCTTTTGATGATGCAACAGCTAAAGGATTGGGAGTAGTGTCGTTAGGAACAAAAATGATTGACCCGCCCATTGTTAAAAGAGCAATAAATACTATTAATTTAGCAATAAAAACTGGTAAACTAAATCAGAATTGGAAGGAGGAATTACATGTCAGCTAATTTTGTAAAAAATGCATTGGGACGATTAGTACCAACCGAAGTTAACGGAGTTTCTCAAATTCCATTTATGGGTGTTGGAAAATATAAACCAACAGGACGAAAATATGCTCCATTAATTTCAAGCTGTGCTGATTATCCAGCCGATGGAAATAAAACTATACATAGTTTAAAGGATGCTTTAATTAAATCGGGTTTACGCGATGGAATGGTTATTTCAACTCATCATCACTTTAGAAACGGTGATTTGATTGCTGTTCAAATTTTTGATATTGCAAAAGAATTAGGGATAAAAAACTTGGTTTGGGTTCCTTCCGCTTCTTTTGAATGTCAGAATGTTTTAACAAAGTACCTCGAAGATGGAACTATTCATCATATCGAAGGAAGTATGAATGGCTCGCTTGGTCGTTTTACATCTCTGGGGAAAATGAAAGGAATGGGAATTTTGCGTTCGCATGGTGGTCGCTATCAGGCAATTCAGGATGGTGAAGTTGTTATTGATATTGCCGTAATTGCAGCACCTACTGCCGATGCTTTTGGAAACGCAACCGGCGACCGCGGACCAGCTGCGTGTGGTTTGTTAGGATTTGCACTTGCCGATTCGCAATATGCAAATAAAGTTATTGTTGTAACCGATAATTTAGTTCCTTTTCCTTGTATTCCATGGCAAATTCAAGGCAATAATGTTGATTATGTTGTAGTAGTTGAGCAGGTTGGTATTCCCGAAAAAATTGTGTCCGGCACAACTGAAATAACAAAGAGTCCAGATAGGTTATTGCTTGCTGAATGGACAGCACAATTTTGTGATGAAGCCGGAATAATTAAAGATGGATTTTCGTTTCAGGCAGGTGCAGGTGGAACTGCACTTTCTATTGGAATTTATTTTGCTGATATTTTGCGTGAACGTGGAATGAAAGCCCGATGGGCAAGGGGAGGAAGCAATAAATATTTGGTAAAAATGCTCGAAGATGGTTTGGTTGAAAATATTCTCGATGGACAAACATTTGATTTAGAAGGTGTTCGCTCAATGCGGGAAAATTTTGGACATGTGAATACAAGTCCTTTTACAAGTTATAATTATCATGGTAAAGGAAATTTTGCATCAATGGTGGACGTTGTTATTCTTGGTGCAACCGAAGTTGATGTAAATTTTAATGCAAACGTTGTTACGCATTCCGATGGCACATTGTTACACGGAATTGGTGGCTGGCAAAATTGTATTGCATCAAAATGCACAATTCTTCCAATTCCACTTTTCCGTGACAGAATGCCTATTGTACGCGATGAGGTTACAACAATTTGCGGACCCGGTGAATTGATAGATGTAATTGTAACTGAACGAGGAATTGCAATTAATCCGCTTCGTAAAGATTTAATCGAAAAAATGAAAAATTCATCGTTGCCAATTAAAACAATTAACCAATTAAAAGATGAAGCTGAAGCCATTTGCGGTGTTCCCGACAAACCAAAATTTACAAATAAACCTGTTGCCGTTGTAAAATGGGTTGATGGAACTATAATTGATACTATTTGGCAATTAGCAGAATAAATTTAATAAAAATATAGATTCTTCGCTCCGCTCAGAATTACATATTACTCCAATGTCATTCTGAATAGCCTGTCCCGACCTGTCGGGAATAGTGAAGAATCTAATTCCAAATACAGATTCCTCACACACTAGGAATGATAACCTAATTTTTGTCATGCTGATGAAGGAAGCATCTATTAATAAACATTGTTTTGTAAAATATTAATTTAATTTGAAATAAATACCGAAAAATATTTCCAAATTTGCATTATTAATAAACTAAAAATTATTTTTTATGGTTGAAACTACTGAAAAATTAAATTCGCAGTACTATGTTGAAAAAGAAGAACATTATGGTGCTCACAATTATCACCCATTGCCTGTTGTTTTAAACAAAGGCGAAGGTGTTTTTGTTTGGGATGTTGAAGGAAAAAGATATTTTGATTTTCTATCGGCATATTCTGCTGTAAATCAAGGACATTGTCATCCAAAAATATTAAAAGCAATGGTTGAACAAGCCTCAAAACTTACTTTAACTTCTCGTGCATTTTTTAATGATAAACTTGGTGTTTACGAAGAATTTGTAACTAAATATTTTGGTTACGATAAAGTTCTTCCAATGAACTCCGGTGCCGAAGCCGACGAAACAGCATTAAAATTATGCCGTCGTTGGGGTTATGATGTTAAAGGAATTGCAAAAGACCAAGCTAAAATTATTGTTTGCAAAGATAATTTTCATGGACGTACAATTACAATAATTTCTATGTCAACCGACCCCGATTCATACAGTGGCTTTGGTCCATTTACACCAGGATTTATTCAAATTCCATACAATGATTTACAAGCATTAGAAAATGCTTTACAAGACCCAAATGTTGCAGGATTTTTAGTTGAACCAATTCAGGGTGAAGCAGGTGTGTTTGTTCCCGACGAAGGTTATTTATCAAAAGCATTTAAACTTTGTAAAGCTCAAAATGTGCTATTTATAGCAGATGAAGTTCAAACAGGAATTGCACGTACAGGTAAACTTTTAGCTTGCGACCACGAAAATGTTCATCCCGACATTTTAATTTTAGGAAAAGCTCTTTCTGGAGGTTTTTATCCTATTTCTGCTGTTTTGGCAAATAACCAAATTATGCTTACAATTAAACCAGGCGAGCATGGTTCAACATTTGGCGGAAACCCGCTTGCAGCAAGTATTGCTATAGCTTCATTAGAAGTTGTAAGAGATGAAAAACTTGCCGAAAATGCCGAAAAAATGGGAAATTTATTTCGTCAGGAATTAAAAAATATTAAAAGCGACATGCTCGAATTAGTTCGTGGTAAAGGTTTACTTAATGCAATTATTATTAAACCAAAAAATGGCAAAGAAGCATGGGACGTTTGTTTAAAAATGATGGATAACGGGCTTATTGCAAAACCTACACACAAACATATTATTCGTTTTGCTCCGCCGCTTGTAATTAACGAACAACAAATTCATGAAGCAGTTGAAATAATTAAAAAATCGCTTGCCGAATTCGAATAACATTATTAAAAATAAGTATTTGCAAACAGTTGCTGGCGGATAAGGTGGATTTATACATTAGTTAGCGTTAAGCTGTGTGAAAAACAGAGATTCGAAAGGTTTACAGCAAAAGAACAAAGTATTGGTAATCCGTGACCATATTATTGTATTATTAATGCGAATCAAGGGTTGAAATCTAAAAGTCCCGTATGGACAAAATATTGGTAGAAATGAATAACAGATACCACCATAAATGCTCCTTCCTTCGTCAGGATAAACTCCAGCATGATATATTAAAATTATTTCGTTCCGGAGTTTACCCCGATAAAAGAGCTTGTCTATGCACACAAATATTAAACAAGAAATTAACATCACAAAGTTAATA
>JAVHRE010000127.1:0-1026 GCA_036171495.1 Bacteroidales bacterium | reverse complement strand
GCTTAATTGCGTTATTTGTTATTGATTCAATAACCTGACTTAAAGCAACCTGTTTTATCTCTGCAATTTTTTCAGCAATAACATTAATGTTAGCACTTTCATTTTTTTTTCCTCTAAAAGGCTCAGGACTAAGATATGGAGAATCTGTTTCTAATACTATGTAATTTAACGAAATATTTTTAACAACTTCAACCATAATTGAATTTTTGTATGTAACAACTCCGCCTATTCCCAAATAAAAACCAAGTTCAATAACTTTCTCAGCGTCAATAATATTTCCCGGAAAACAATGAAACACTCCGGTTAGTTCTTTATTTTTATAATCTATTAAAATATTTAATATTTCGTTCAGCGATTTTCGTGAATGCAAAACAATAGGAAGTTTATATTTAATTGCAAGTTCAATTTGTTCACGAAGTGCAATTTCTTGCTCTTTTATATAAGTTTTATCCCAATAATAATCTAAACCCGTTTCGCCAATTGCAATAAAATTGTTATTTGTTATTTCAGATTTTATAAAATCCATTTCTTCTTTATAATTTTTTTTTACCGATGTTGGATGTAATCCGAGCATTGGCAAACAATTTTCAGGAAATGCTTGTGCACAATCTATTAATGGTTTATAATAACTTTTATCAATTGCAGGAAGCAACATCAATTTAACATTGTTACATATTGCTCTTTTAATAACTTCGTTCCTATCATTTTCAAATTGTTCAGAATATAAGTGTGTATGTGTATCTATTAGCATAATTAAAAAATAAATTGCAAACTAATAACTTAATAATCTAACGATATAAAAATGAAATAAATAGAAATAAATAAACATTGGTTTATGGTTTATAGTTTTTAGTTTGAGGTTGTTAAAAACTCCAAACCTGAAACTAAAAAATTGAAATAAGTTGTAATAACCTAATAACCAATAACAGAATAACCAATAACTAAATAACATAATAACTCATTAAATTAATAGTAACTACTCAGCCACTAAATTAACTTTAAAATAGCCACAGATTCACAGATTTT
>JAVHRE010000126.1:0-1027 GCA_036171495.1 Bacteroidales bacterium | reverse complement strand
CGGCAAGTTTAATTTCTTTACGTCCCCAATCTGCTAAGGACATGTCTTTTACTTTATAATTTAAAGCTTCTGTCATTGTTTCACTCATGTTTAATAATTTTTTTGCAAAGATAATTAAAATATACTTTTTTGAAAATTTAAAGAATTTGATGACTAAATAGTGTTAGAAAGAAAACTCTGTGTTTAATAAGAAAACGTCAAGTTCAAGGCTTGCGAAGTGCCAAAAATGTGGAGTTTACTTATGTAAATGAGCAATTTTTGGCACAAGCATAACGAAGAAATTGGCGTTTTCTTATCAAACACTAAATAATATAATTTTTAATTCTAATAATATTTATACCTTTGCAAAAATTTTTTTGAATTGAAAAGGTTGAATGAATTTATCATTACTTTTAAAGGATTAAAAGATGGTGAGCATAATTTCGATTATGTTCTAGATAAATCTTTTTTAAAAAATTTTGAAAATTCAGATATTAAAGATGTTGATATTATTGTAAAAGTTAAAATGGTAAAAAATAATCAGTTATTAGAATTTTCATTCGATTTAATAGGCAATGCAAATGTAGAATGCGACCGTTGCTTAGATGAATTTGCTATACCTATAGATTATCAAACAACAATAATTGCAAAATCTGAAAACAAAGAAGCTCTCAATGACGATACAATTTTCCTATCACCCTCGGATAGCGAAATTGATATTTCGCAATTAATTTACGAAAACATAGTTTTTTCTATTCCTCAAAGACGAGTTCACCCAAACAAAAATGGGAAAAGTCAGTGTAATAAAGATATGCTTAAAAAGCTAAACAAATATCTCATCGAAAATTCCAGCGAAAATTTAGATCCACGTTGGAATGAGTTAAATAAAATGTTTAACAATTAAATAACAAAAAAATGCCACATCCAAAAAGAAGACACTCTAAACAGAGAAGAGACAAAAGAAGAACTCACGACAATGCCGTTGTTCCTACGTTAGCAACTTGTTCAAATTGCGGTGCAACCGTTCAATTTCATCATGTTTGCCCCG
>JAVHRE010000125.1:0-1028 GCA_036171495.1 Bacteroidales bacterium | reverse complement strand
ATGCTGTAAAAGGCGTTATTTCTTGTGTTTTTCAACCCTTGATTCGCATTAATAATTTGAACAGAAACTTCGCTCCAATATGCTCACGTAAAAAAAAATAGACTAAATTTACTTTTTTTTACTAATTAAAACATGTTCCGCCCCAGAATAATACCCGTTTTACTTCTAAAAAATCAAGCTTTAGTTAAATCTATTGCCTTTAAAGATTATAGATATATTGGCGACCCAATAAATGCCGTCAAAATATTTAACGATTTAAAAGCCGACGAACTAGTGTTTTTAGATATTTTAGCAACAAAAGAAAAAAGAACCATTTCTTTAGATTTTGTTAAAAATGTTGGAGAAGAAGCAAATATGCCATTTGCAGTTGGGGGAGGAATTAAAACTATTGGCGATATTCAGAGAATAATTAGCACTGGAGCCGAAAAGGTTGTAATTAATAGCTATGCGGTCGAAAACCCGGATTTTATTCGTCAAGCTTCAGAAACTTTTGGCTCATCAACTATAGTTGTATGTATTGATGTAAAAAAGAAATTATTTGGAAATGTTCAAACATGGATAAATGCAGGGACAAAATCAACTGGTTACATGCCCGAAGAATTCGCAAAACTTATGGAAGAAAAAGGTGCCGGAGAAATTATAATTCAATCTATTGAAAGAGATGGTAAAATGAACGGGTACGATATTGATTTAATTAAAAAAATATCTGAAGCAATTAGTATTCCGGTAGTTGCTTTGGGTGGTGCGGGAAATATTAATCACTTAAAACAAGCATATACAGAAGGATATGCAAACGGTTTAGCGGCAGGAAGCATTTTTGTTTTTCATGGAAAAAATAAAGGTGTATTAATTAATTATCCCGAAAAATCGGAAATTGATTTTAATGTTTAACCAATTATTTTTAGTAATCAGTGCCGGAAAGAAAACTTAGTGTTTGGCGTTTTCTTGCAAACATACGAGTCAGTGTTTGAGTCAGAACTTAGCGAAGCGATTTCACTGCTTGCTCCGCTTTTGCGGAGAACACCTTT
>JAVHRE010000124.1:1936-5026 GCA_036171495.1 Bacteroidales bacterium | reverse complement strand
GCAAACAGTGGCACGGTTTAAAACCGTGCCACTGTTTGCTAAATTCAAAAAAAATGTCCCGCCTAAAGCGGGATTAGAACCCACCTACAAACAAATTAACCAAAGATTGATATTACAGACAGACACTATTTGAATAATCTTAGAATATCATTCCCGTTTGCAAATAAAAGCAGAGCAAAAAGAATAACCATTCCCGTTATCTGTGCGTATTCTAAAAACTTTTCATTTGGTTTGCGACCTGTAACCATTTCATATAAAAGGAATAACACATGTCCACCATCGAGTGCAGGTATTGGCAACAAATTCATAAAGGCTAAAATAACAGATAAAAAAGCTGTCATTGTCCAAAAAGAGAACCAATCCCAAACACCAGGAAAAAATTTTCCGATAGTTACAAATCCGCCCAACGATTTATAACCCTCAACATCTTTATCAAATATTAACTTAAATTGTTTAACATAACTATTAAGCATCGAGAATGTTTTATTAAATCCAGCTGGAATTGATGCAAAAAAACCATATTCCAACTTTTTAACTTTAAAATATTTTTCAGGGTTTGATTCAACTGCAATTCCTAATAATGCTGTTTCGGGAACTTTTAATAGAATTATAACTGTATCATTATTACGAAGAACTGAAATAGAAACATCCTTATTTTTATTTAATTTTAAATTTGTCTTTACTTCGTCATAAAAATTTATTTGATGGTTATTTAAAGCTACAATTTTATCGCCTACTTTTAATCCTGCTTTTTCCCCAACCGACTCTTTAGCAAAATTGGCAATAACAAAAGGAATACGAACTTCAATAAACGAAGCATCTTTAATTAATTCTGCCCAAATTGAATTTGGAATAGTAATAGTTTTATTTTGTCCATCGCGTTCAATTTCAATTGTTTTGGCTTTATTTACAATAATATCGTGGGGTATTCTTCTAAAATTTTCTATTTTGTTACCATCAACCGAAATAATTTTATCACCATTCATTAAGCCCATTTTTGTACCAACAGAATCAACCATAATTCCGTATTTAGCTTCAGATGTTGGTAAATATTCATCGCCCCATTTATAAAGAATTGCGGAGTTAATTAAAAAGGCAAAAACAACGTTCACAAGAACTCCACCTAACATTATAAGTAATCGTTGCCATGTTTTTTTTGAGCGAAATTCATAAGGTTGCGGTGGTTGTTTTAGTTGCTCTTTGTCCATAGACTCATCCATCATTCCCGAAATTTTAACATAACCACCAAGTGGCAACCAGCCAATTCCATATTCTGTATCGCCAATTTTCTTTTTAAAAAGCGAAAACCAAGGATTAAAGAACAGGTAAAATTTTTCTACTCTTGTTTTAAAAAGACGAGCAAAAAAGAAATGCCCGGCTTCGTGAACCATCACTAAAATTGATAAACTTAAAATAAGTTGTGCTGTTTTAACAAGTATTTCCATTATAATTTATTTTTTGCTATTTCTCTTGCTTCGCTGTCGGTTGTTATTAAATCGTTTAGCGAAGGGTTTTTTATAAAAGTTGCTTTTTGCATTGTGTTTTCAATAACTTTTGGTATATCGGTAAATTTTATTTTCTCATTTAAAAATTCCTGAACTGCTATTTCGTTAGCTGCATTCATTATACAAGGCATATTACCTCCATTATTTAAAGCAAGATACGCTAAATTTAAACAAGGGAATTTTTTTGTTTCGGGTGTTTCAAAAGTTAACTGATTTAATTTTGCAAAATCTATTTTCTCTAATGTATTTTCAAACCTGTCGGGATAAGTTAGCGCATATTGAATTGGCGTTCGCATATCGGGTATTCCCAACTGTGCTTTTATTGAACCATCGGCAAACTGAACCATGCTATGAATAATTGATTGCGGATGAACAAGTACTTCTATTTTATTTGTTGGAATATTAAATAACCAATGTGCTTCAATAACCTCAAGTCCTTTATTCATCATTGTTGCAGAATCTATTGTAACTTTTGCCCCCATATTCCAATTTGGATGTGCTAATGCCTGCTTTACTGTAACCTGCTCTAATTCTTCAATTTTTTTAGTGCGAAATGGACCTCCCGATGCTGTTAAAATAATTTTATCTACTTTATTCTTATATTCACCTACAAGGCACTGAAATATTGCAGAATGTTCCGAATCAACAGGAATTATTGAAATAGCTTTTTTTTCGCTTATTTTTTTAATTAAAGAACCAGCAACAACAAGCGTTTCTTTATTTGCCAACGCAACTTTTTTATTACATTCTAATGCGTTAATTATTGGAATTAAACCCGCAAATCCGACCATTGCACCAATAACAATATCAATATTATCACTCTCAACAATATCGGAAATTGATTTATAACCTGCAAAAACTTTAATTGGCAAATCGGAAAGTGCATTTTTAACTTCTAAATATTTTTCTTCGTTTGCAATAACAACCGCATTAGGTTTAAATTTTTGAGCTTGCGAAATTAATAGCTCAGCATTGTTATTTGCTGTTAAAACTTCAACTTCAAAATGTTTAGGATAAAATGAAATAACTTCAAGCGATTGAGCTCCAATAGAACCTGTTGAACCAAGTATTGCAATTCGTTTTTTCATTTAAGGGGTGCAAGTTAGTAAAAAAAGAGAAATTAAGGAATCCTAAAAAAAAGTAGGTAACTACTCACCCGGCAAAATTACAAAACATTCACGGTTTCCCGTCATTCCCGCGCAGGCGGAAATCTCCCGGTAATAGAAAAATAGTGCTTCGAATAGGGGATTCCCACCTTCGCGGGAATGACGAATAAAAAAAAACAGGCACGATTAATACCTAAGTAGTTACTTGTTCGTCAATATGCTGCTCAATAATATCCCGGGTGAGTAGTTACAAAAGGATAATGCTTTGCGTTATCCTTTTGATTATAAAAAATTCATAAACTTATTCTGAAGCTTCAGAAGTTTTGTCTTCAGTATTGTCGGTATTTTCAGACTTAGGAGTTTTTGCTGTTTTTGGTACTTTTGTTTTTTTAGCAACAACTTCGCCTTTAGCGTCTCCTTCAGTTTTTGTTTTTTTAGCAACAACTTCGCCTTTAGCGTCTCCTTCAGTTTTTGTTTTT
>JAVHRE010000124.1:0-1836 GCA_036171495.1 Bacteroidales bacterium | reverse complement strand
TTAGCAACAACTTCGCCTTTAACTTCTCCTTCAGTTTTCTTTTTTGAAGCACCACGACGAGTAGTTTTTGCTTTTTGTTTTTCAGATTTAGTTGCTAATATATTTTCGTTATAATCAACTAATTCTAATCTGCAAAGTTCGGCATTATCACCTTTACGATTAGCAATACGTAAAATTCGCGTGTAGCCTCCGGGGCGTTGTGCTATTTTAACTGCAACATCGCGAAATAGTTCAGAAACAGCATTTTTATCGCTAATGTAGCTAAAAACAAGTCTTCTATTATGTGTAGAATCTTCTTTAGAACGTGTTATTAAAGGTTCAACATAAGACTTTAATGCTTTAGCTTTAGCAACTGTTGTTATAATGCCCTTATGCATAATTAAAGATGCTGCCATGTTAGCTAAAAGTGCTTTCCGATGAGAGCTTGTTCTGCCTAAATGGTTAAAATTCTTTCCGTGTCTCATTGATTATTGATTATTGAATATTTATTATTGTCATTCATTGTCATACATTGAATATTGATTATTTACTATTGAATATTGTTTATCGTTTTATGTTTACTGTTTCACGTTCTATGTTCATTGTATATTGTCATACAGCTATCATACAATTAAATAACTATTGTGTTACTATTGAATGACCATTGTTTGACTTTATTTTTCTCACCCTTCGGCTTCGCTCAGGGCATGCTTTTAACTTCTTATATTTAATCTTTATCTAATTTGTATTTTGTTATATCCATTCCAAAACTTATGTTCATATTTGCTAATAGTTCGTCTAATTCGGTAAGTGATTTTTTACCAAAGTTACGGAATTTAAGCAAATCGTTGCGGTTAAAAACTACCAATTCTCCAAGTGTGTCAACATCAGCAGCTTTTAAGCAATTAAGGGCTCTAACCGACAAGTCGAGGTCAATAAGTTTATTTTTAAGTAGCTGACGCATGTGAAGCACTTCTTCGTCAAATTCTTCATTCTCAGGTTTTTCGTCGGTATCGAAAGTAATTTTTTCGTCGGAAAACAACATAAAATGATAAATAAGAATTTTTGCTGCTTCTTTAAGTGCATCAATAGGAGCAATAGAGCCATCTGTAAAAATTTCGATAATCAGTTTTTCAAAGTCAGTTTTTTGTTCAACACGAATATTTTCAATTACGTATTTAACATTCTTAATTGGAGTGTAAATAGAGCTAATTGGAATTATTCCGATTTCCTGTTCTAAAGTTTTATTTTCTTCGGCAGGAACATAACCTCTGCCTTTATTAACATTTAATACAATGTGTAATTTCACATTTGTTTCCATGTGGCAAATTACAAGGTCGGGATTAAGCACTTTAAATCCTGTTAAAAATCTACTTATATCTCCAGCGGTAAAAGTATCTTGACCGTTAATTGAAATTGTTACCTTTTCATTTTCAACATCAATAATTTCTCTTTTAAAACGTACTTGTTTTAAATTCAGAACTATTTCGGTAACATCTTCAACAACACCTTTAAGTGTAGAAAATTCGTGTTCAACTCCATCTATTTTAACATTATTAATTGCAAAACCTTCGAGTGATGAAAGAAGTACTCTACGTAGAGCATTTCCAACTGTTAATCCATATCCGGGTTCTAACGGACGAAATTCAAATTTTCCGTATATGTCAGTTGACTCAAGCATTACAACTCTGTCGGGTTTTTGAAAAGCTAAAATTGCCATTTTAAATTTATTATTTATTATTTACTATTTATGATGAATATTATTTACTGTTCATTTTTTATTGTCATACAGTTGTCATACATTGTCATACAGTTGTCATACAGTTGTCATACAGTTGTCATACATTGTCATACAGT
>JAVHRE010000123.1:0-21745 GCA_036171495.1 Bacteroidales bacterium | reverse complement strand
AATTATTATATTTGGGTTTCAGGTAAAAGGTATAAGGGTATAGGGTATAACCCGCTCTTCCTTATGCCTTTATACCTTATACCTCTATACCTTTTTGTATTCATGAAATGCTAAAATTTATACCGTTAGCAGTATAATAATATCCATTGCATCTTTAATTGTAATAATTTTCTCCAAATTTTTATTGTCAATTTCTATATTGTATTTTTCTTCAATATCAAGTACAATATCAACAACTCTGGCAGAATTAATTCTTAAATCTATAATGATTTTTGAGTTTTCGTTTGCATTGTCAACTAATGCTTTATCAAAAGCATACTTTCTGATAATTTCTTTAATTTCGTCGAATAATTTGTTCATTAGTTTAGTTTTTTAATTATTAAACATGTGTTTACATCGCCAAAACCAAAACTTGCTTTAGCAACGCAATTTAGGGAAATATTTTGAATAGTATGTTGTATGACACAATTTTTATTAACAATTTTTTCAATAGCAGGGTGTAAATCTTCGCAATTTACTGATGAATGAATAAACTGATTATAAAGTTGCAAAATAGCAGCAATACTTTCGATTGCACCTGCTGCACCAAGCGAGTGTCCAATAAGAGATTTTGTTGAATTAATTATTGGAAATTTATTACCATTTAATTCAAGTGCTTTACTCCAGTTATCAATTTCTAAAGTGTCTGCCATAGTGGAACTTAAATGTCCTGAAATAAAATTAATATCTTTTGCTTTTGTATTTGTTTCGAATAAAGCACCTTTTATACAATTTATAACTCCCTCGGTTGATGGAGCAGTCATACTGCCACCGTTACGTTGCCCGCCGGAATTTATATAACCGCCTTTTAATTCTGCATAAATTGTAGCATTACGTTTAATTGCAGTTTCTAATTCTTCTAAAATGATAATTCCTGCACCAGCCGATGGTACAAACCCGCTTGCCGATTCACTCATTGGACGGCTACCTTTTTCCGGTTCATTGTTATATTTTCTTGTAGTAACGCGTAAAGCATCGAATTGCGACCATGACCAAACTGAATAAGTTTCAGAAGAACCAGCGAGCATTCGCGTTGCTTTACCATATTTTATTCTTTCGTAAGCCATTAAAATTGCTTCTGCACCTGTGTTGCAGGCAGATGAATTGGAAGTAAGCTGATTACCAATTGCTAAAATACTGCTTAAGGATGCTGAACCACCGCTTAACATGCAATTTTCGACTACTGTACTGCGAAGTTTTTTTATATTTTTGTTATTTGTTAATGGAATAATTCTTTCACCATAAACATCAGTAGCGCCCATTCCACTGCCTATTATTGCACCTGTATTATAATCTACTTCTTTACTATCGTGAAGCGGTATTGGTAATTTAGCATCAAGCCATGCTTCTAAACCTGCAATTACAGCATATTTAATCATTAAACTTGCAGTTTGCATACCGTAGAGTTCTATATAAGAATTAAATTCACTTTTTAAAATATCCGGAATCCCACCAATTTGGCAGCCAAACTCTAATTCTTCTAATTCTGCAATATGTTTTATTCCGCTTTTACCATTTAAAAGTGCATTAGTAAATTCGGTTTTTCCTAAACCGTTTGATGCTACTACTCCAATGCCTGTTACTACTACACGTTTCATTTTTTTACTAATTTTAATATTGCAGTTGTTTTTAGCTAATCTTTCATTATTAACATATATACTATTATTCATTTTATAACCTGTAAACATCTTTTCTGTGAGCTATTTTTATCACAGTAATTGTTAAAATATTATTTTCAACAGAATAAATTATTCTATATTGCCCTACCCTTATACGATAAAGATTTTCAAAACCATGAAGCTTTTTATATCCAAATGGAAATGGAACCGTTTCAAATGATTTTAATTCTTTATAAATTTCTTTAATTACAAAAGCCGGTAATTTTAATAATTGCTTTTTTGCAGTTTTAACTACAACTACAGTATAATTCATACATTGATATGTCTTATTCTTTTAATTTCTTTACGCAATTCATTCAAAGAAACTGTTTCTTCGTTTTTAGTTTTTTCGGATTCAAGACCATCAAATAAATCTTCGAGATATTCACCCCAAATTTTTAAATCGAAGATTATTTTTTTTGCTCTGCCTTTAAAATCTTTTTCAATTTGTATTCCTGCAATTCGTGTCATAATGTTTATGTTTTTTCGTTTATTTTACAAATATAGGAATAAATTCGGTTTTTCCTAAACCGTTTGATGCTACTACTCCAATGCCTGTTATTACCACGCGTTTCATTTTTTTACTAATTTTAAAATTTCAGTTGCTTTTGCAAGTTCTTTGTTATTAACATCAAACATTTCGATTTCGCATTTTAAAGTATCATTTCTAAAGTATATTTTTTTGGAAATAACAATCACTTTATCGTTTGGATAAACTGGGTTGTAAAATTCAGCTTCTACAACTGATAAAATTGGTTTATATAAAATTGGTTTAGGATAAGACATGTATAACGCAAAACAAACCAAACCAATTTGCCCCATTGTTTCAATAATAATTACACCTGGGGTTATGGGATTATTAACGAAGTGGCCTTTATAAAAAGATTCATTTTTTTTGAATGTGTAATTTCCGATTATCTGATTTTCTGAAACCTCAGTAATTTCATCAACAAATAAAAATGGTTTTTTATAAGGCAGATTTTTAAAAATATATTGTGAGATTTTTTTATCCATATATTAACTACATATTCATAATGTTTTGCCACAGATTACACAGATTATAAAACTACCAAAGGTAGTTTTATTTGTAAAATTTATAAATTTAATATTAATCTGTGTAATTTGCGAAATTTGTGGCATATATTTGTTTTAATTCTGCTTAATAGTTTACATCTTTACAATGAGATAATTTGTTCTCCACCATCAACACGAATAATTTCGCCGGTAATCCATGCAGCATTTTCTGAAAGAATAAATTCAGCAACTTTTGCAATATCATCGGGTGTGGTAAGTCTGCCGGATGGGTTGCGTTCGATTGCCTTATTTACAAATTTTGTAACATTTGGAAAAACTTTTATTGCATTTGTAAGCATTATACCTGGATTTAAAAGGTTTACAGTAATTCTTTTAGGAGCTAATTCTACGGCTAAATAACGACAGGCTGCTTCGAGTGTAGCTTTAGCCATGCCAACCGCACCATACTGATTTAAAACCATTTGACTGCCTTCGCTTGTAAAACCAAGAATACGACCATTTTCTGAAAGAAAATTATTTTCAATTAAAAGCTGAGTCCAAGTAACAAATGATGAGCCCATTGCATTAATTGTTCTTGAAATCCCATATTCGTCGGTTTTTCTTTCAGTGTTTAAAGTGAAACTTCCAATATTTCCATCGGCAATTGAGTGAACTAAGGCATTTAAGGAACTTATATTATTAGATTTAATTTCAGAAATAATTTCATTTTGTCCTTTGTTATCACAAGCATTATTGTTTATTGTTAATAATGTTGCACCAGAATTTTTAATTTCCTCAAAATGTTTTTCAATCTCAGGCATATTGGCTCGTCTGTCGCGGTGTACAATAATGATGTTCCAATTATTTTTTGCTAAAATTTTAGCTGTTGCCAAACCAATTCCACTTGAGCCACCTAAAATGAGAGCTGTTTTTTTCATTTGTTTATAGTTTGTTGTTAAACAATGAACAATAAAATTTTGAACTTTCAAAAATATCCGACATTATTGACAAACACTATCATGTACAATTTCTTCTTTTAAAATGCTCCCATTAATAAATTAATATCTTGAGTGGGCAACGAAAACCTATTGCCAATATATTGATTTGTAAGTGTGCCATTAAAAATATACAAGCCATGTCTGAACCCCGTATTTTGTTTTGCAAAATTATTAATAGAACCCGCTTTACCCATTTCAATAATTAGGGGTGCGAAAATATTGCTTAAAGCATAAGAAGCTGTTCGTGCAACACGTGAAGGTATATTTGGAACACAATAATGTACTACGCCATGTTTTACAAATACAGGATTTGAATGCGAAGTCAGCCTCGAAGTTTCAATACAACCACCTTGGTCAATGCTAATATCAATAATTACGCTTCCTTTTTTCATTAATTTAACCATTTCTTCGCTAACAAAATATGTTGAAGTTTTCTCAATTATTCGGATAGCACCAATAAGCACATCGGCAGATTTTAAAGCATTGGCAAGCACAATCGGGTGAAGTACAGACGTGTAAATATTTTTTCCAAGATTATTCTGCAAACGTTTTAATCGCCATGTAGAAGCATCAAATACCTTAACTATAGCTCCTAAACCTAAAGCTGTGCGTGCAGCAAACTCGCCTGCGGTACCTGCACCCAAAATAACAACTTCAGAAGGATTTACACCGGTTATTCCGCCGAGCATTTCGCCTTTTCCGTTGTGCACATTACTTAAATATTCGGCTGCAGTTAAAATTGCGGAACTTCCTGCTATTTCGCTCATTGAACGAACTATAGGATAACAATCGTTATCATCTTTTAAAAACTCGTAACCCAAACAGGTTAGTTTCTTTTTCATTAAACGTCGAATATATTCGGCATTTTGTGTAGCAATATTGAGTGTGGAAATTATTAATTGATTGTTTTTTGTAAGACCAATTTCTACATCGCCAAGGGGTGCTACTTTAAGCAGAATGTCACTTCTAAAAACCTCTTCTTTTGTTTTTACAATATGAGCTCCCGATTCGCTATAATTATTATCGCTAAAATTTGCAGCCAGACCGGCATTAGATTGAATTATAACTTCGTGTCCATTGTTTTTAAGAAATTCTACAGTTATTGGTGTTAAGCCAACTCTGTTTTCATTTCTTTCTTCTTCTAACGGGATGCCTATGGTAATTTTTTTTTGCATGTTTTTTGTTGCAAGCATTTCTTCCATTGGCATTAATTTAGTACCAGTTTGTACAATATTTTTAGAACCTGATTTAGAATTTAACATAATTTGTTTTTTTAATTATACTTCAAGTGGTAATAATTTGCGTTAAACTAAAAAACTGTCATTCAATTGTTTGACAATAAATGAGCGTTCTAAGTATAACATAAAATAATTCAATTTTTTTTTACATTATACGTACAAAGTTAATATGCGGTTTTGTTTTTCGTCAATTATTATTTTAATTTTTTGGGTATTTTCTGGCAGTAATGGTTCTGCCATCTCGGGGCACTCTATAAAGCAGTAATTTTGACTATTTATATATTCTTCGAACCCAATATCAATTATTTCTTTTATTGATGATAAACGATAAAAATCGAAATGATAAACTGATTGAGCTTTATTTGTAAGATATTCATTAATAATTGCATACGTAGGACTTGTTACTATTGAAACACAATAAAGTTGTTTACAAATTTCTTTAATTAATGTTGTTTTGCCAACGCCCATTTCGCCATAAAAAGACAGGATTTTGTTATTGCCAATATTTTGCAAGAGCCATGCAGCAGCATCTTTTAGCTGATTTAATGAATGAATTTTAAACGAATTCATTTTTTAGGGCTTAATGTAACAACAGGTATTAACATTTCTTCGAGACTAACTCCTCCATGCTGGAATGTGTTTTTATAATACTTCACGTAATAATTATAATTATTTGGATAAGCAAAAAAATCGTTGCTGCATGCAAAAATATAAGTTGAACTTATTGTAGATTTGGGCAAATAAGCTTTCGCAGGGTCGGTAATTTCGAAAACATCACGTTGCGGATAACTTAAATTCTTGCCTTGTTTATAACGCAAATTTGCTGTTGTTTCGCGGTCTCCTATTACTTTAATTGGTTTATCAACCTTAACAGAGCCATGGTCGGTTGTTAATACTACCGAAATATTATTTTGCGATAATAGTTGCAATAATTCGAGTAATGGACTATGTTCGAACCATGAAATTGATAACGAACGAAACGCCGACTCGTTTTCGGCAAGCTCACGGATCATGTTCATTTCTGTGCGTGCATGTGAAAGTATATCAACAAAATTAAAAACGACTACGCCTAATTTATTGTTTTTAATATCGTGAAATGATTCTACTAAATGTTTTCCTTGATTATTATTAAGAATTTTAGCGTAAAATATTGATTCTGTGCGTCCCATTCGAGAGTGCTGACTTTTAAGCAACTCTTCTTCGTGCATATTTTTTCCACCTTCTTCGTCGTCGTTAAGCCAAATATCGGGAAAATGTTTATCTATTTCGGAAGGCATTAATCCGGCAAACATTGCATTTCTGGAATATTGTGTGCTTGTTGGTAAAATTGAGCAAAAAATGGCATCATCGGTAACATTAAAAATATCATGAATTTTTTCTTCAATTACTTTCCAATGGTCGAGGCGAAGGTTATCTACAAGAATTACAAAAACTTGTTTACCTTCATCAAGTAACGGATATACTTTTTGCTTAAAAATGCCGGGCGACAATAATGGTTTGTTTTGATTTTTTTGTTCGAACCATTTCAGATAATTATTTTTAATAAATTTAGCAAATGCAGCATTTGCCTCGGATTTTTGCATATTTAAAATCTCATCTAAAGTGTGGTCGTTATTTTTATCGAGTTCTATTTCCCAATATACCAGCGTTTTATAAACTGATTTCCAATCTTCAAAAGTATTTGCAAACGAAATTTCTTGTGTTAATTTATTAAATTGTATTTGGTACGAGTGTGTAGTTTTTTCGGAAATAAGCCGTTTGTTGTCAATATTTTTTTTAATTGCGAGCAAAACCTGGTTTGGGTTTACCGGTTTTATAAGATAATCGGCTATTTTAGAGCCAATAGCTTGTTCCATAATATTTTCTTCTTCGCTTTTAGTAACCATAATAACAGGCACCATAGGGTCGATTTTTTTTATTTCGTCTAAAACCTGTAGTCCACTTAACCCGGGCATATTTTCGTCGAGTAGAATTAAATCGAAATTTTGCAGTTTTACTAATGCTATGGCATCGTCGCCATTATTTGCTGTTTTAACCGAATAACCCTTCCCTTCGAGAAAAATAATGTACGGACGAAGTAAGTCAATTTCGTCGTCGGTCCAAAGTAAATTAGCTTTGTTTATATTATTTGTCATTTGTTTTTTCGAGATATTTTTTTGTAAAAAACTTTTGATACCTTTCTATATCTTTATTGGTTTGCAATGCTTCAATATTTTTCTCGGAAATTACAAAAAATTTATATTGACGGTCATCAATCATTTTAAAAACCACATCTTTGTGTTTATTTACTGATTTGTAATATTTTACAGCATCTTTATTTGAGTTATAAGGGCTAACTTTAATTAGCTGATAGCGGTCGTTCCAAGTACCTGTAGAAATTTCGAAATCGAACATGCTGAAATAATCAATATTATACCCAAACAAATTGTATTTTAAGCGATAGATATCGGCATTTTTATCTAATAAAATAACAAAATACTGTTTATCTGTTTCGTCTAATTTATACAAATCGTCTTCTGTTTCGATAGGTTTAATATTATTTGTTTCATTATTTTGATTATTTGTTTTGGATAGCGAATCTGCATTATTTAAAACATTTGTTTTGTTAGTTAAATATGAGTAATTGCCTTTTGAAACAAAAGCCAAAATACTTTCGGCAGTATTTTTTTCTTCGGTTCCGGGATAATGAGTAATAATATCGCTAAGAGAATTTTTTAACCCGTTTACATCACCTGTGCCACCTGTTGATAGTGCTTTAAGCAAATCAAATTTTGCAACTATATGATTCTTTGAATAAAGCGAGTCGGCAATTTTACAATAATCAAAAACTTTTAAATAATTATTATTTGTAAACTCTTGATATGCTTGATTATACAATTCGTTTACTTTTTCTTTACGTTCATAAAGTTCTTTTAAGTAGTTAGGATTAGATAAAATATGAGCATAATTACTTTCGGGGAACTCGCTTAAGAGCAGATTTTTATATTTATTTGCTTGAGCATCATTTTTTAAATCTGTATTCATTTTATATAAATAATAGTATGACAGTAATTTATAATGAGAATTTGGAAATCTTGTGTTTAATGTTTCGAACTGTGTTATGGCAAAGGGCAAATTTTTAAGTTTGTTTAAATATGTTTCGCCAGAATTAAAGTATGCGTTTTCAATTTTTTTGTTTGATACTTTTAAAAGGCTATCTTTTAGGGGCAAATTTTGCAAATAATATTCGCGTTTTTTATTATCAGTAATGGCTGGTTTTGATGAAGAATCTGCTGAAGCTATGTTTTCATCAGCTTGATTAGCAACAGTAATTGCTTTATTTTTACGTCGCCAATCATCTTCGGATTTTCGGGCTCCCCACTTTTTCTTAAATTCCGACATTCCAAAACTAAGTGTAACTGGATTGTAAAAATACCATTTACCACTTGCATTTGTGTTCATGTTTTGATTTTGCTGGTTTTGCTGAAAAAGCATCGAATTAATTTGCTGTTGCTGTTCTTCTTGTTTTTTTCTTGCTTCTTCTTTAATAATTTCTTGTATAAGATTATCAATAAATTTGTTACGGTCTTTTTCGCTCATAGCAGCAATTCTCTGTAAGCTATCTTGGTTTTGTATTATTAAAAGATTTTTAACAAGCTCGGTAAGATTTTTCGATTTGGCATCTACTGCATTGTAATCGGCATATTTTGGGTCGAGAAATGTCATTGTTGAATCGTAGTAATTTTGCGATAAAATATATTTTTGTTTTGTAAAATAAATATCGGCAATAGCCAAAAATGAGAGTGCTCTTTGTTGCGAATTTCCAACACTCGACGAAGCCGATAGTTTATAATTTTCTAAAGCTATTTCTGTTTTATTTTCTTTTTGGTATAAATTAGCCATTGCGTAATATATCTGGTCTTTATAATCAATATTTTTATCATCTTTCAACATTTTTGCCAATTGTTTTCGAATTTGGTCGGCATTGCCCGAACCTAAATCGAAACAAGTTGCACGATTAATTTGTGCGTTAAAAATCATTTCGTAAGGAGGATTACATTTTGTAACCAAAGCATACATTTCGGAAGCATTTGAATATTGATGCGACATTTGATATAATTGTGCAAGAATAAAATAATATCTTGCTTTTTCTTTCTTTTTATGGGTAAAGGTTATGGCAGTTTTTAGTTTAGGAATAGCATCTTCGTACTTTTTTTGTTTAATAAAAAGGTCAGCATAGCTCAGTGTAAGGTCTTTAAACAGTCGTTTAGGAAATTCATTTTCGCCTTCAATTCTATCTAAAATAGCTTTTGAATCGTTAAATTTCTTCATTTCGTTGTATGTTCTTGCAAGCCATATACTTGCATCGTATTTTATTTCATCGCTTGAGTATTCTTTAATTATATATTCAAAAGCTTCTTCGGCTCCATAAAGGTCGTGATTTACAAGCTTGCTTTTTCCTGTTAATAACCAACTATCATCAATCCAATTGCAATATTCTGCTTTGTTATAGAATTCTTTTTGTTTTTTGGAAAGATTTCCGCTTTTACGTTTTGGGCGTGCTGTAATTGAATGTAATTTAATAACTTTTGCCGATTTGTCTAATGCTGTTTGCATTTCGCTTGATGCAGATTTTGCAGCGGTTTCATTGCTAATTGGAAATACCGGTAAAATATTGGTAAAATCGTCTTTAATTGTGTTGGAAATTTTCTTTGTTCCTTGCTTAAATGCTTCCCTACCATTGAAATAAGCATTGTAATGTGCGGTCAAATTATGGTATGACCTTGAAATTGCTGTATTTTTTGTTCTGGAGCAAGACAAGGCAATTAGTAAAATAAAGAGCAAATAATATGTTAATTTACAATTTTTCAATTTTATTGAGCTTGTTTTAGCAAATTTATTATTTTTTTTAATATTTGTTTAGTTTTATTGCGATAAAGTAAATCTTACACTAATTCCAATATTTGTATTATAGGTATCGAAACTTGTAGATATTTTTGGTTTACGTACATTCCTTTTGTAAAATAAACTTAATGTAAAACTTGGACCTAATTGATAATCGGCAGTAATATTTATTGTAACTAATTGTTGTCCTGCAGTAATTTGGTTATATCCACCGGTTTGGTCTATTTCGAGTTTACGAATTATTGTAAAGTCGTTTCTAATTGACAAATCGGCTCTAAGATTTAAATCGCTTTTAAAAGTTTTGGAATTAATTTGAAAGGTAAGGTTTTTTAGGCGATATCCGGTTCCAAAAATATATTCTTTGCTTTGCATTTCGGTAACTTGGTTGTTCGATAATCCAAACGAAAGATTACGGCTACGCTTAATTTCAAATTTGGCAATTATGCTATTTATCATTGTTCCATCAAAACTTATAAGCGGGCTAAATTGTTCGCTTATTGAAACTCCGTTAATTTCGCGTTGCGGAATATAATTTCCAAGCGTATAGCGAACCCAGCTAAAACCATCGCGATTAAATTCGTCTTGATTAAAATCGAGACTGGTATTATATGTATTTACACTATAACTTGAACGATATCCGTGTGCAATAGTGAGGGTTCTAAAATATTTTTTAATAAATTTAATGTCAGTAAGTCCGTTATAATTGATACTCCAGTTTGGACTCATACTTAAAACACCAGGAAATGCAGTAAGGGCAATATGGTCTTTGCTTCTGCCCGAGTATGCTGCTAAAAATGCAGGAATTAGAACTTCTTGCGAAGTAGGTCCATAACCATCCGGAAAACCGGTTGTTGCATCAATTAATGCTTTGTAATTATTATCAACAGCATATTGACTTTGGAGGCGTTGATTTGCAAGTCGTTTTGCTATGGTAATTCTATAGTTTTTAAAATTGTCGAAGTTTTTTGAATTGTAAGATTTATCAAACTTTTCGAAAGTTGTGTGCCAAGTGTTATATGTCATACTAAAACTTCCATTTACCTGATTACCAAATCTTTCAAATTCTTGTTTATTACTATTAAAACGATAATATTCAGAAATGTTTTCTGAAGTGGTTCGGTTTGCTGTAAGGTCAATTTTCATTCCTGTAAGTGGTTCAACAGTTGCTCTTAAATTTAATGTTTTTGTTGTATTAAATAAAGCTGCAGCATTTAACAAAGTATCTTTTGTAAGCCAATTATGGTCATTACCAGCTTTTAAACCAAAATTTCTATCTTGAAAACCAGAAATAAAGCCAAAACCTGGAGACCATCCTGTATTTTGATAATCTTCCATTCCAACAAATTGAGTTTGTGGTAAATATCCGGGAAGAACAGTTCCGTTATTTTCGGAATAAGTAACATTAATGTTTTTTACACACATTAATAAACGAGCTGTTTGTTCAAGTGCAATTATAAAAATATTATCAACTTTTTCGCGTTGACCAGTAATTACGATATTTGCATCACGATAATCCTTATCTGTTGTTATTAAAACTCTATTTTCGGAAATAATTTTCACAACTGGTGTAATTTCTTTGCCTGAAGAATCAGTTAACTTAACTGTAACGTCAAGTGTAGCAAGCTTATGCGATACTGATTTTGGAATGTTAGCTTTTAAATTATAATGTACCGGCGGGTCGCCTTGTTTTGGGAAAGTTACAGTTTCTTTTTGTTTTTTAGTAGATTTTCGACCTTTAGCATATTTTTGATTTATTCGTTGTAATACAGGAACTTTATTGTAAAGAGACAACATATTTGCTTGTCCATTAATTTGCTTTGTGTTACTATTTTTTATAGTGTTACCAAGATGAATAGTATCTCCTGCTAATCGAGGTGAAGCAACCCATTCATAAGTGCCACCATATCTTGCCGATGCACTTAACCAATTTAAAATCGGAATTTTATTTATAGGAATTGTATAATTCAAATTAAAGTTATGGCGATAGTTTGTTGTTCTTCCGAAATCTTTAACATTTGTCCAAACGGAATCTTTCCAATGGTCATATTCTTGTTTATAATCTTTATCAACGCGTTGACCGTATAGAACAGGTTCGTCAATTTTTGCAATATTATTTGCTGCGAAATCGAATTTAAGAGATTTTGTTATGTCATATTTCATATCATAAATTCTATTCCACTGAAAATCTTTAGTATATGATGGTGGAATAATAAAATTTATACTTTCGATATTTCTTAATTGTGATTCGCTGTAAGTCCTATCAACATCAGTCATAAATGAGAATTGCGATGGAAGGTAGTAAAAATTAAAATCTTTAATTAACTTAAAAGAAGGTTTGCTAAGAAATTTGCTGTTTTTAAATGGAACAACATTTTTGGGTTGAGTGTTAAAATTATATGTTAATGCACCCCGATACATTTTTTGGCGGTTGTAAATAGTTGAAATATTTCTCGAATATTGTTCACTAAATGAATAACTTACAGCAAAATTAGAAATATTCCAAGGAACTGGTTTATTAGTAGCAGTATTTAATTTAACATTAGTAAAATTTAAACTTTTACGTCGTGTATAATCCTGAACTATATGCCGTAACGAATCCTTATCGTGCTGATTTAAATCTTTTAACGAAACCTTAAGAGGAATGTCGGGGTCTAACGGATTATACTCTGGGTTTTTAATTCCTTCGGAATATCCTATAAACATAGGAACACTTAGCTTTACTTTTTCGGGTAAAAATTTTCCTAATTCAAAATTTGAGGCAATATCATAATTTAATGTTTCTTCTTTACTTCTATCATTAACCTTTGATTCAATGCTTCCAAAACCAGGTGTGCTTGTAGCACCCGACAAAGTAACCATTCCAAAATCGGCTAATTTTGCCGACATTCTTAAATTTGCAGCCCAACCTCCTTTTTCATCGAAATCAGTTAATCGAAGTTCGTTTACCCATATTTCTGCACATTTTGGTAATCCATCATCAGCAATATTATTATTGTTTTTTGAACGATTACGAATACCAATCATTATTGTTCTAACATTACTAATATTTGGATTACCAACAACAGTAACTCTGTTTTTGCCATAATAAATTGAATAAGGTGTTGTAAGCGTGATAGTGCTACTACCTTGACGCATAACGTTATTTCGTTGTTGTTTAGCTGCTTGCAAATCTTCAAAAGCAAAGTCAAACATATTTGATTCGGGCCAAACAATTTTACGTGCATTTTCGTCATCGTTGTTATATGAACCAGGAGGTGTTAGAGATAATGGAATTTCGTACTCATAATAATTATCCTGATAATCGGAACCCATTCTAATAAAAACACACAGGTCATTATTTGCTAAAGACTGTCCGGGCATTGCTTCGGCATGTACAAACATTTGCAGGCGTTTATACTGACGAACATCAAGAGTAACATTTTTATAAGCAGCACGGGCATCACCATCGTTTAATTTGCATACTTTTATAACCATTGCTTGTTCATTAAGTTGTTGCATTTGTGGGTTTGTTGGGTCAATAACTCTATTAACACCAGGAGGCAGAACATAATTAACAGGCGTTTTAGAGCCATTTTCTTCAATATTTACAGCCGAAATATCGAAAGCTGTTTCATCATAACCACCGGATAAATCGGGACCGCCTTCTGCAAATGCTTCATCATATTTTCTCCATTCGTCGCGAACTAATTCGAGTGTTGCAAAACGTAGTACAACAGGTTTATTAAACCCGCGTAAAAACATTCTCATAAAACGAATTGATTTAAAATCGGAAATTGAACCAATCGTAGAATCGGGTTTATACAAAGGAATTTTAAATTGATACCAGTTTACTTTATCGCCATTTTTATTTTGACCAACTACTTTATCAACAATATAATTTTGTCCAACTTGTAAGTTGTTAGGGCGTAGCTGAACTTTATATTGAAAATAGTTTTCAAACTCACTTAAAGTATTGTCGTGGTTAATATCTTCGGCATTAGGTATAGTAGAAGATGCTGTCGGGTATTTTTCGGGTGATAATTCTACTGGCAAACTGTTGGCTTCAAGTCCGTTATAACTTTTATAACGGTCTAATATTCCAAGATTCTGGTTGTCATAATCTCCTCCTCTGAAATAATGATAATCGTCGTTTGATGGGTCATTAAAAGCATTTTGATATGCAACAGAACCTTCTCCGAATTTATATTTAATTGAATCGAGATAATTATTTCTATACGCAGTATCCTGATTGCTGCTGCTAAAAAATGATCTTTCATCGGCATCAGACAATCCGTCTAAACCAATATCCTGATATTTTCGGGAACTTATCTGGTTATCAAAAGCATTAACAACTGATTGAATAACAGGAACTCTTCCCCAAACAGTTGTATCAACAAGTATAATATTAGCATCTTTAGGGAAGCCGTCTTCAAAAGATTTTCTGCCATCGCGTAAAATATCTTCAGAAATATCGCCAATGTTAAAATATAAATTACCACCCGCTTGTGTTTCATCATAAACAAAAGGGTCCATGAGCCAAAATTCAACAAATTCGATATTTGCAGCTTCAAAATCATTGCTTTCAATACGACGCATAATTCCACCCCATCTTGATGCGGGTAATTTTAATTTACCAATCGAATCAATTCCTTTAGAAAATGATGTGGAATTAACATCATAATTATATGGACCTTTTTCTTCGGGATAAAATGCTAAATTTAAAATTGCTATGTTAGTAGGGATTCCGCTTGCCTGTTGTTTATTGGGCCAAATTTCTTTTTCGTAAACTTCGCGGCTTAAATGATTGTTTAAATCGTTAGATATATTAGGTGGTGTAACAGCTGAGTTTAGGTAAAATACTGACGGGTCAATATCATACCATGAAGTTTTTGCTCTATTAAAGCCAAATGCAAGATTATTAACCAGATTGCCTTCGAGAAATAATTTATTTTGTTGAGGGGTGCTTGCTAATACCCACGAACTTGGTGAACGCAAATCAATAGACGACTTACTTCCCTCAAAATCATCAATATAAGAAGTTCCTGATTTTCCAACTGCTTTGCTATGTCCGGGAATTAGTTGAGCCAGCTCACCGGTAACCATAAATGTTGATGGTGCTTTTGTATTGATAAATGGAAGTTTATCAACAAGTTTGGTTATAAGTCGCGAATCGGAACGATATGTACCATCGAGCCCCCAAATAGTATTAGAAATTGGTTCATCGCCAATATTAACTTTTTGAGTAAGCGGTCGTTCTGTTAAATTTAAAATAGTTCCACCTAAATTAAAATCTTTATTAACCTGATAATTCAAGTGCATACCCATAAGTGTTTTGCTTTGAATATTAAACAACGACTGACTTTCGAGCGAAATTTTAATAGGAGTACCCGATTGTAAAAGTCCCTGATTAATAATTTTAACCCTTCCCAAAGTATAATCAACCGTATAGTCCTGATTTTCGGTTAAAATAACGCCACCTGCCGAAACTTTAACCGAACCTTGAGGAATATTCATAGCATTTAAAGCAATATCAGAGCCCGAAGTTGATTTATAGCTTCCTTTCATAAAAAATTTATTTTTTTCGGCAATTTGTCTGGCTTTACTTTGTGTAGAATCGTAAAGTTCGGAATAAGCATATTGTTTAGCAAGTGTAGAATCCGATGGATTTGAGACCATTTTATTGAGTAAATATTTTCCAAATGGTTCTTTTACAGGAAATATAACTCTTCCGTTTGATGCGTTGATTGTTACTTTATCAATAAAATCAAATTGTCCATCGGGATATGGGTCGAGGTTAGAATTTAATCTATCAAGATTAAGTACTTCTATTAATGGTTTACGGTCGATGCTGCCAACCGGAATAAAGTTAATAGCTGTACCTGTTTTGTCGTTTTGGTACAAAACATCAAGCTTAAAATTTTCGCTATTAACTTGATAAGCACCAATAGAGTATATGTTTTTCATCATTAATTTCCAAAATGGACTTTTTGGAGTTAACGAAGTTCCTTTTATAAGTTTTAATATTAAAGCATTAGGAGATGCAATAGTATTTGAAAATTCGCCAACAGTAAAATGGTGTCCTCCAACCGTATATTCATAAGCAACAGCCAAAACTTCATCGGAATTTAATGCAGAATTAAGCGAAATATATCCAAGTGCCGGGTAAACTGTGTATTCCGAAGGACTTAACATTCGCATTGATTCTGTTGCATTGTAATCGGTACCGGGAGTATAAAAATTATTCAATAAATTGCTTACATTGGAAAGTGTACGAATACCATGATATGTTACTTCAACATGGTTTAAAGAGTTAATAGAATTGCTTGGATAAATATAAGGATAACCCGGAGTAGGAGTTACATTATTATCATGAATATTTGGATATCCCTCGCCTAAGTCAGTAAAAGCTACAACATTTCGGGCATCGGTATAATTTCCACTTTTATTGGTTACCCATACCTCAATACGATTAATGTTTATTCCGGAATTAATAAGCGGAAGATTTGCCAGAAATTTATCGTAGTTATCGTAAAAGTAATGTCCTAAAAAAAAATGGCGATTAGCTTCGTATTGGTCGGCATAAACTTCAAAAGGAGTTACTTGTGCACCGCCTTGTACTTCAATAACTTGTGATTTTCCTTTTTGTTGCGAAAAAATATTTGTAACAGTTAATTTGCCAAATTGCAGTGCTGTTTTAATTCCAAACAAACTATAACTACCGTTTATTAAAGAACCTGTTAAGGGCAAACTAACGTTACCTGCTTCAATTAGTCGGATTATTTCGTCATCTTTTCCTTCGTAAGCAAGTTTCATTTTATTTTCAAATTCAAAAGATGCTTCGGTATTGTAGCTTGTACTAAGTTTAAGTTTATCGCCAATTTGTCCGGTAACATTCATTTGAATTTTTTCCTGAAAATCGAAGGTTGTTGTTTTTCTTTGTTTTACAGGAAGTGCCATATTATCTGTCCGGTCAATTCTTAATCCAAAAATTAATTCGGCAGAACCCTGTGGTTTTATATCAATAGTGCTACTTCCAAAAATTGTATTAAAAACATCTCCGGGTACTTTAATTTGCGGGACCAAATTAGATTGATGCTGAAAACTCTCGCCCTGAAAACGTTGTCGCCAATAATTTTTAATTGCTTTATCGAAATCGTAATGTTGGTATTCCTCAAACGACATAGATTCCGGTGTTCGATACTTAAGGCTACCAACCTTTTCGTTAATGTGATACTCGTTATTTTCGCCGTCATACTCAACATCAGTAGAGATATTGGCTGGTTTATGTAAATACATTCCTGATTCATAACCTTCGTTTGAACCAGATTTATTGCCTTGGTCGTTAAAAGGGTATGGTAAATTAACAGTAGAATCTTTTTTACTTGTATCGGGAGGTGCGTAAAATAAATTCAAATTTTCGGGTGATGTATGCTTTGTTATGGGTTTAAGCATCATAAAAGGCAAAACCGATAAGAGAGCCACAAAAAATGCTATATTTAAAATTAAACTCTTCAAAATCCAAAAACGAATTTATAATTGTTTCAAAGCTAATTTTACAAGTTCTTCGGCAGATAATCCTGCATTTTGAATAAGTAGTTTATCAAGTGTTTTTTCAGTCATATTTCTTTGAAATCCTAACATTAATAGTGCAGATAACGCTTCTTGTCGAATAGTATTGTGTGAACCTGTAATATTTTCACCAACAAACTCTGTTTTAGCTATTTTATCACGTAAATCAACAATTATTCTTTCGGCAGTTTTTTGTCCAATTCCTTTTATGCTTTTTAGTTGAACAACATTTCCGCTAATGATTGCTTTTTGAATTTCTTCGGAGTTTAAAGATGAAAGCATCATTCTTGCTGTATTGGGACCTACACCGCTAACAGAGATTAATTGACGAAAAATTTCGCGTTCTTGTTTTGAATAAAATCCAAAAAACAATTCTGCATCTTCCCTAACAACGTGATGAAGAAAAAGCGTGCATGTATTATTACCGTTAAGTTTCGAATAAGTGTTTAACGAAATATTTACAATATAACCAATACCATTATTTTCTACAACTGCATAAGCAGGAGTTAGTTCGGAGATTTTACCGGTTAAATATTCGTACATAATTGATTTATGAATTATGATTAATGATTTGTGATTTAAGATTTAAAAACATACAAATTTATTCTGCAAATATTGTAAAAACCTGTCAAGTTATTTCAGGAAAGGACAAAGTTGTACTTCTTCATTACTATTTCGTACTTCGGAAGTACGATGTTGTGCTAAAAGCAAAAAAAACAAGTTTAGCATAATTCAGTACAAGTAAGATTAAATATTCGTTTTATCTTGCATCACAAGCGGGTTTGATGTTAACTGTTTGTATTCTGCACGTTTTTTAAAAACATCACAAGCCATATAAATAGCTTTTCGAAATGAGTTTGGTGAGGCAATATTTTTATCGGCAATATCATAAGCTGTACCATGTGCAGGCGAAGTGCGAACAACAGACAAACCAGCGGTAAAATTAACCCCGTCTTCAAAAGTGAGTGATTTAAAGGGAATTAACCCTTGGTCGTGATACATAGCAAGAATAGCATCGAATTTTGTGAAATTTCCAGAACCAAAAAAACCATCAGCAGAATAAGGACCTAAAGCCATTATTTTTTCATCGCGAGCCATTTTAATTGCAGGTATAATTTCATTTATTTCTTCGTTTCCTATTAAACCTCCATCGCCCGAATGTGGATTTAATCCTAAAACAGCAATTTTAGGCGTTCTAATACCAAAATCTTCAAGTAAAGAGTGCTCCATTACTCTTAATTTTTGAAGGATTTTTTTTGCTTTTATATTTTCAGATACTTGCGATAATGGAATATGTCCGGTTGCAACTCCAATTCGTAGCGAGTCGCTAACCATAAACATTAATACTTGCTCGCTATTAAATTTTTGCTGAAGATATTCGGTATGTCCGACAAAATTAAAATCTTTAGATTGTATATTTTGTTTGTTAATCGGAGCTGTTACTAAAACGTCAATCTCGCCTTTTTGCAAGTCGTAAACAGCTCTTTGCAAAGCATCAAAAGCTGCTTTTCCACCTTCGGGTGTCGCTTTGCCTGGGTCAACTTTTACATCTTCGTTTGTACAATTAATAATATTTGCACGTTTTGGATTAGCATCTCTTGCATTACGGATCTGATTGAAACTAAAATTTTCGATATTTAATGCTTTTCGATGATACGAAGCTACTTTAGATGAACCATAAACAATTGGTGTACATATTTCATTTATTTTTGCATCATACAAACATTTTATAATAACCTCGTAACCAATTCCATTTATGTCACCGTGAGTTATTCCAACAACTATTTTTTTATTAATCATTTTTGTTATTTATAAATTTTTTTGCAAATATAGTAAGAATTGTTTTGTGTAAGACAAAATGAAATTTCGCAGTTTTAATTTAAGGTGGGTTCTAAAAATTAAAAAAAAGTAATTTAAGAACCAAGCCTCAAATTCCAAACTCCAAAACCCAAGTTCCAAGCCCAAAGCCTCCCTTGAAATTTGGGATTTGAAATTTGGTACTTGGAACTTGGTATTTTTAGAAGTCCCCTTAATAAATTCATATCAATAAATATTTTTTGAAATAATAAAAAAAAATATTAGGTTTGAAATAAATAAAAAAACAAAAAATTATGTTCGATAGTATTGTGTATCAAGATAGAAGAAATAAATTAAGAGCTTTACTTAAAAGCGGAATAGTAATTTTTTTGGGAAATAACGAGTCGCCGATGAGTTATCCAGCTAATACGTATAATTTCAGGCAAGACAGTAACTTTCTGTACTACTTTGGATTATCTCTTCCTGGATTAGCCGGATTCATAGATATTGACAATGGCAAAGATGTTATTTTTGGCAATGATGTTGATATTGACGATATTATATGGATGGGTCCACAACCTTCGCTCAAAGAACTTGGGCAAAAAGTTTCAGTAAACGAAACATATCCGTTTGCTAATTTGTCAGATGTTATTACTGATGCCTCAAAAAGAAAACGTACAATTCACTTTTTACCTCCATACAGAGCTGAGAGTAAACTAATTCTCGAAAAACTTTTAGTTATTCCTGCAGCATCATTAAATGATAAAGCATCAGTTGAATTGATAAAAGCAGTTGTTGCAATGCGTTCTATTAAAGACAAATACGAAATTAAACATCTTGATGAAATACAAAATGTTGGGTATAAAATGCACACTACCTTTATGAAAATGGCTCAGGAAGGAGTTTATGAACGCGAAATCGCAGGTTTTATTGAAGGAATAGCATTATCAAATGGCGGAACCGTTTCTTTTCCTGTAATATTATCAAAACATGGCGAAACACTTCACAATCATCATCATGGAAATAAATTAACAAAAGGCGATTTAATTATCTGCGATGCCGGTTTTGAATCGGAAATGGGTTATGCTACCGATAACACAAGAGTTGCAGCTATTGGCGGAAAATTTTCGCAACAACAAAAAGAAATTTATCAGATTGTTCTTAATACAAATAACGCAGCAATTGATGCAATTAAACCGGATATCGAATATCGCGAAATTCACAATTTAGCTGCAACAATTGTTACTGAGGGATTAAAAAATTTAGGATTAATGAAAGGCGATACAAAAGAAGCTGTTATTGCTGGAGCTCACGCATTATTTTTTCCTCACGGACTTGGTCACATGATGGGATTAGATGTTCACGACATGGAAGATTTAGGCGAAAATTTTGTAGGTTACGATAGCAAAGTAAAACGTAGTGAGCAGTTTGGTACTGCATATTTAAGATTAGCCCGCAAACTTCAAACAGGATTTGTTTTAACCGTTGAACCAGGGATTTATTTTATCCCTGCATTAATTGATAAATGGCAAGAAGAAAGAATAAACACAAACTTTATTAATTTTGATAAAGTTAACCAATATCGCAACTTTGGTGGCATTCGTTTAGAAGATGATGTAATTGTAACCGAAACCGGAAATCGTATTTTAGGAAATAAAAGAATTCCAATAACAATTGATGAAGTTGAAAAAGAAGTTTTATCAAAATAATTGATTTATGCATTCAGCGTGCGTAACAATTAACCATAAAACGCTTTTTTATTACGAAGTTGGCTCAGGATTCCCAATTGTTTTACTTCATGGATATTTAGAAAGCAATGAAGTTTGGAGCGATTTTGCAGTAGAACTTTCAAAAAAATACAGAGTAATTTGTCCCGATTTACCCGGTCATGGCAAAAGCGAAGCTCTTGAAAAGCAAAGTATTGAATTAATGTCTGATACTTTAAATAAACTTCTTGTTTTATTAAAAATTAAGAAAACTATTATAATAGGACATTCAATGGGTGGCTACGTAACTCTTGCTTTTGCAGAACAATTTTCTGATATGCTTAGAGGGTTTTGTTTATTTCACTCACATCCATTTGCCGACAGCGACGAAAAAAAAATGAACCGATTACAAGAAATTGAGTTGATAAAAAAAGGTAAAAAAAATTTAATCATAAATTCTGCTATTCCTAAAATGTTTGCTGACAAATTTTTTGAACAACGAAAAAATTTATTCGAAAAATCACTTTCAATTGCTATTAAAACTTCAAAAGAAGGCATGATTGCTTGCATAAATTCCATGATTAAACGCTTCGATAAATCGGAGTTTTTATTAAACACAAAACTTCCAGTATTATGGATATCTGGCAAATACGATGATTTTTTTTCATATAAAGAAATGGCAAAATTTACGAATAACAACAAACAAATAAAATCAGAATTATTAGAACTTTCGGGACACATGGGCATGGTCGAAGAACCGAAAAAGTCGTTACAATTAATTTATAACTTTATTCAACGCTCCATTTAGGTTATTAACTGATGTTACGCAAAATAATTAGCAACGCCATTTATGGCGTTGAAAA
>JAVHRE010000122.1:0-1036 GCA_036171495.1 Bacteroidales bacterium | reverse complement strand
ACAATTTACAATTAAACATTTACCATTAAACATTAATCGTTAATAACTGATGTTATGCAACTTTTCGAAAGTTTTCTGGGCTTGTGGCTTGGTTAACTTTCGGAAAGTTTCTGATAACGCAGAGAAATCAATTTTTAGAAGTCCCTAAAATTTTATTCCAAGCTGTTCATTAGTTCATCGGTCATTTCGAGATTATGAAAAACATTTTGCACATCATCGTCATCTTCTAATTCTTCAATTAATCTCATTATTTTTTGACCGCTTTCTACATCAACAGTTTTGTAATCGTTTGGTACTCTTCTAAGTTCAGAGTTTTCGGCTTCAATTTTTAATTCTTCTAATTTTTTCTGAACTTTTCCGAAATTTTCTAATGGTGCATATAAAGTAAAAATGTCATCTTCTTCTTCAATGTCATCAACTCCTGCATCAATAATTTCAAGTTCAAATTCATCACGGCTTTTTATGTTTTCTTTAGGAATGGTAAACACACCCTTTCTATCGAATAAAAAACTAAGAGAACCATTAGTTCCAAGATTTCCGCCACGTTTATTAAAAACAGAACGAACATTACTTACTGTACGGTTGTTGTTATCGGTTAAACATTCAACAAATACAGCAACACCGCCTTGTGCATAACCTTCAAATGTTGTTTCTACATAATTACTTCCTTCGGCACTTGCTTTGTTAATAGCACGTTGAATGTTTTCCTTAGGCATGTTTACCCCTTTAGCATTCTGAATTGCCATTCTTAATCTTGGATTGCTGTCTGCAGCAGTACCGCTTTCTTTTACAGCAATACTAATTTCTTTAATAAGTTTTGAGAAAATTTTAGAGCGCTTTGCATCAATTGCCCCTTTTTTTCTTTTAATTGTTGACCATTTACTATGTCCTGACATAATTATATTATTAAGGTAATTTTTTACAAATTTGCATCAATTTTTTTGATTGAAAAAAATATTTACCGAAATTAAATATTAATTTTTTATTGTAACTACACAGCCAGTTTAAAATGTTAAAGAACAAATATATGCCACAG
>JAVHRE010000121.1:0-1037 GCA_036171495.1 Bacteroidales bacterium | reverse complement strand
TGTCGTCTGACACTTCCTTGCGAAGTGTCCGTAACGCATTTAATACCGAACCGTTGTGCCGCATACTAGAAAAATTGCTCGCTTAACTTTTTCAACATGAATTATAGAGAAATTCTTACTATTTTTGTTTTAATAAATCAATAAGTTTTATATGATAAACTTAGCATTTTATAAAGAAAAAGATTGGTCTAGATTTCTAGAATCAATAGATGATAGAGATAGTATGCATGACACATGGGAAGAATGGCATAAAGCCTATCAAAAAACAAAAAAGACTTTAATAGAACAAGGACATATCGTTAATGATTATGTGGTTGATATTGATGAATTAATAAACTACTGCACAATTAGACGTATTAAAAATGACGGAAAAGCACGTTCTCAATTTGTAATAAAAAAATAAAAAATGGGATTCACTCCGATTTCTATAGACTTGTATATTAAAAAACATTTAAAGAACAATCCTTCTGAAAATGAAAATAATCTTAGAAAAAGATTAAATAGAGCTTTACTAGATAGTAACAATGGCGTTAAATGTTCTTGTGGAAATAATATTTGGGTGATTGGTTCTGCATCTACTGGTAATAGCTGTTTTACCTGCATTACAGGTGAAAGTTTTCCAACAAACGAATACGAAATTGACTTAGCAATAAAGAAAAAAGAAAAGAAAAAAGAACCTAGACACATTGATAATATTGCCCCTGAAAATATTAATGGATTCTTCAATGATGAAGGTTTTGAAATTAATACTGACTTAATAAATAAACCTTCATTATGTTTAACTTGTATTAACGATGATATTTCTAGTGAAGAGCAAGTATGTAATATGACACGTTACGGACAACAACATGATAAAGATTTCTATTGTTTTGCATACGAAAAAATAAAAAAATAAAAAAGTACGACGGCACAACATGGTATTAAATTCATTACGGTATTATCTTTCGTGCGACACTAACGTGTCGCAAACGCAATGCAGAGTGTCGTTTGACACTTTCTTGCAAAGTGTCCGTAACGCATTTAATACCGAACCGTTA
>JAVHRE010000120.1:0-5070 GCA_036171495.1 Bacteroidales bacterium | reverse complement strand
TTAATCCTATTTAAGTTATTTAATTATAATCATGCTAAATATTATATTATTTTTTTAATTTATTTTTTAAGAAACAACATGTTCAGAAACATTTATTGTTTTGATATAATAATAATATCTTTGAGCAGTTATTATTTGTTATAATTAAATATTTAATAAATTAAAATCACTAATAAACAGCACTATATATGAAAAAAATAAAATTAATTTCTACTGTTTTATTAATTACTTTAATGTTTGAATTACATGCACAAGAAGCCATTCCTGCCTCCGGCGGTAATGCTTCGGGCAGCGGTGGTTCGGTGAGCTATTCCGTAGGACAAGTTGTTTATTCCACTAACACCGGAATAAATGGTTCTGAGGCACAAGGTGTGCAACAGCCTTTCGAAATTTCGGTTGTAACCGGACTTGAAGAAGCCAAAGGAATAAACCTTGTGGTTTCTGCTTATCCGAACCCCACTACTGAATTTGTTAAGTTAAAAGTTGAAAGTGAAAAGTTAAAAGATTTAAGCTATCAGCTTTATGACATGAACGGTAAACTTTTGGAATGTAAAAAAGTTGAAGGTAACGAAACAAATATTGTTATGAGCAATCTTGTACCGGCGACTTATTTTCTGAAAGTAATACAAGATAATAAAGAAATCAAAACATTTAAAATCATTAAAAATTAATTATTATGAAAAAATCAGTTACAATTTTAGCGGCAGTTTTAATAACTGCAAGTGTGTTTGCTCAGGCACCTCAAAAAATGAGCTATCAGGCTGTGATTCGTAACAGCAGCGACCAATTGGTGGTTAATACACAAATAGGAATGCAAATAAGTATTTTGCAAGGTTCTTCAACGGGGACGCCAGTGTATGTTGAAACCCAAACTCCAACGACCAATGCTAATGGGCTTGTAACAATAGAAATTGGTGGTGGAATTGGTTTTGATACAATTAATTGGGCAAATGGACCTTATTTTATCAAGACAGAAACAGACCTAACAGGCGGCACAAATTACACTATTTCCGGTACCAGCGAGTTGTTGAGTGTACCTTATGCTTTAAATGCTAAAAAAGCAGAAACAGCAGATTATAATTTTTTGACAAACTTGCCGACACTTTTTAATGGCCAATATTCAAGCTTATCTGGAACACCGACCTTATTTGATGGGAACTACAATTCACTTTCCAATCTGCCGACACTCTTTGACGGACAATATTCAAGTTTATCGGGTACGCCAACCCTTGCAACTGTTGCCACAACCGGAAGTTATACCGATTTAATTAATCAACCGACATTATTTGATGGTCAATATTCAAGCTTATCAGGTACGCCCACTCTTGCAACTGTTGCCACAAGTGGCAGCTATACAGATTTGATTAATCAACCGACTTTGTTTGATGGTCAATATTCAAGTTTATCAGGTACGCCCACTCTTGCAACTGTTGCCACAAGTGGCAGCTATACAGATTTGATTAATCAACCGACTTTATTTGATGGTCAATACAGCAGTTTAACAGGTGCACCAATAAATGTAAGCAACTTTACTAATGATGTCGGGTATTTGACAACATTTACTGAAATTGACCCGAAAGTAGGTTCTAATACTACCGGTTATTCACCAAAATGGGATGGTTCAGCTTTGGTTACTGGTGCTATTTATCAGGATGCTGCTGGCAAGGTCGGCATCGGAACGACAAATCCGCAAACAACACTTGATATAACCAGTACAAATACCACTGATGCTGTTATACGTTTTAAAAACTTTAATGATCCCATCGGCGGAGTCATGATAAATACTTATGATGCAGTTCAATTTGGCATGTTTAATCCTAGTGGTAGTGTTGTGAACCAACTTCCCGCAGGATCGGGCAGAAGTTTCTTCGGTTTTGATCCGACAGGTAAGGTTGGAAGTCTTACTAATTATTATTTAACTAACACATATCGAAATTTATTGGATGATGGCAGTGGCAATGCTAGTTTCACCGGCAATGTCGGCATAGGAACAACAACTCCCGGAGCAAAATTAGAAGTTGCAGGGCAAGTAAAAATTACCGGTGGGGCACCCGCAGTTGGAGCAGTGCTAACTTCTGATGTAACAGGTTTGGCAAGCTGGCAACCACATGTATTGAACATTAGCAACGATACTATTTCCTTAAGTAATGGCGGTGGATTTGTAAATATACCCGCACAAATTCCGGCTTTAATCTCACAAGACGATTTTTCTTATACTGCTCCATTAAAAAATTATTGGAGTTCAGCGATAACAGGAGGTGCAACAATAACTTTAACTAATTCAGTAGTACAATTATCTACAAATGGAGCAGGAAATACTGCTAAACTTTATTCGAATAAACAAAAATCTGTTACGGATGGGAAACTTATTTTTACAGGAGTAATTTCTACGTATGAAGATAATAATACGGCTTATGGACCTTTGTCAAGAGGGTTGGTTAATGGTACTGACAGAAATAACGCCATAGAATTTATAAACGTCAGCGGAAATACAATACAAGCTCGAACTGTTTCGGGAGGTGTGGCAACTACTACGAATTATGCTGTCGGAGCTTCAGTTTATAATTACTATAGTTACACTATTATTGCAACGAAATCAAAAGTCGAATTTTATTTTGACGGTAATTTAATTGCAACTCACACTACTAATATTCCGACTTTACCTTTAAATATGTATTTTGATGTAAGCACATGGAGCGGAAATGTTCCGCAAGTGATAGATGATGCTAAATTTGAAATAATTAAATACTAATATTTAATAAATAATTTAAAAAAGGTTCGTGTTTTCACGAACCTTTTTTTTATTACCCATTTACACAGAATATTTTACACTACCTCGATATTCAATATTTATTATTCAAAAAAAGAAATTTAGGGGAACCTCTATAAACTTCAAATATCAAAAAAACAAAACTCAAATAAATCTCAATGAACAAAACTCAAATGTTCAAAATCAAGCAAAACCGTATTCTTTTGGAATTTGGTTATTTGAATTTGGGATTTATTTGTAATTTGGTGTTTGTAATTTGAGTTTTTAGAGATGTCCTTAATATATATATACATCATAAGGCATTCTTGCCTGAATACCACTTAATCCGGTTAAATTTTTAAGAGTTTTATAGTATCTGTATGCCGGACCTAATTCTTTTTGCATTGCCGAAACCGAAGAGTTTTCTTTCATTTCTTTTAATAATTGTTCAAAGAATGGAAGTTTCTCGGGCATTTCAACGATTCTGATTTCGGTTGTTATTTTAGCTTTCTTTTTTGCAATTTCGATAGCAGTTTCTAAACCGCCAAACTCATCAATAAGTCCGATTTCTTTTGCGTTTACGCCGCTCCAAACTCTTCCCTGACCAATACTGTCAACGTTGGCTTTTTCCATTTTTCTTCCATTTGCAACGTGACCAAGGAATACGTCATAAATTTGTTCTACACCTTCCTGAATAACAGTTTTTTCGTTAGGTGTAATTTTTCTGTAAACTGAACCTATGTCTGAGTGTGCATTTGTTTGAATTCCATCAATTGTAATTCCTAATTTATCGTTAAAGAATTTTTGACTATTCCAAAGCAAGCCGAATACACCAATTGAACCGGTAATGGTTGTATGGTCGGCAACAATTACATCGGCAGGGCAAGATATGTAATAACCTCCGGATGCAGCAACATTTCCCATACTGACAATTACAGGTTTTACTTTTTTTGTTAATTCAACTTCACGCCAAATAACTTCCGATGCAAGTGCACTGCCACCGGGACTATTTACTCTTAAAATAACAGCTTTAATAGCATTGTCGGTTCTAGCTTTACGAATTGTTTCCGATAAATCTTCGGAGCCAATATTTTCATCATCACCCTTTCCGGAATTTATTTGACCATTAGCATAAATTACAGCAATTTTTTCTTTTTTACCTGATTTATGAAAACTGCGTGCTTTTTTATAGTCATTCATTTCAACAAAGTTGATTTCTTTATTCTTGTTGATTCCTGATGATGTTTTTAGTTCATCAATAATTTCATCGTAATATTTTAATCCGTCAACAAATTTTAATTTTAAACAAGCTTCAGCATTTTTAACTAACATACTATCAGCATATAAGTTTAAATTATCTACACTTATGTGACGTTGTTCCGAAATGCCTTTTAATAAAAAATTCCAAATAGAGCCAACATAAGTAAGAGTTTGCTCACGGTTTGCGGGACTCATTTTGTCGAGAATAAAAGGTTCTACTGCGCTTTTAAATTTTCCATGACGTATAACTTCGGGTTCAATTCCGAGTTTTTCTAAAGCTCCTTTAAAAAACATTATTTCCCCGTGTAACCCTTTAAACTCAACGAGCCCTTGAGGATTTAAATAAATTTTATTTGCAGCAGTTGATAGATAATATGAGCCTTGCGTATATATTTCGTTATATGCTATAATAAATTTGCCAGATTCACGAAATTTAATTAGTGCGTTTCTTATTTCTTCAATTGTGGCTATACCGGCATTCAAATCGGGAATATCAAGATATATACCTTTAATATTTGGGTCTTCTTTAGCTTTTCTAATGTTTCGTAAAATATCATTTAACCCAATATTAGACGATGTCTTAAAAGTGCTAAAGTTCATATTTTCAAAAGGATTGTTGGATGTTCGTTCCGGAATGGGATAATCGAATTTTAAATGCAAAATTGATGAGGGTTCAATTTTAACTTCATCTTTGCCACCCGAAACAGAAGCGACAATCATTAAAAAAACAAAAAAGAAAATTAGGTTAACTACAATAATACCAACTATTGTAGCTAACATGTACTTAAAGAAATTTTTCATGTTTATATTATTTAATTATTAAAAACTTATTTAGGACGAAAATACAATAAAAATGTTACAAATTTAATTTTTTATAAGCACTTATGCAAAAAAATAAAATACATGCCAAAAAACAATTTATGATTTATGATTTGCGATTTTTGATTTTAAATCATTATTAATGCGAATTAAGGGTTGAATTTTTTTTCGTTCCGTTAGGAACGGTATATTGGTAGAAAAAATAACCATAGCCAAATCAATAGTTCCCCCTCTTTCATCGG
>JAVHRE010000119.1:2205-5080 GCA_036171495.1 Bacteroidales bacterium | reverse complement strand
AAAACCAGTCAGAATATTTTTATAGACCTTGCTTATTCCAGTTTTATTAATAATGGCAGAGCTACAAATTATACAAATGCAGTGGATATTACAGGCAAAGTACTTCTAATTCCTGACCATTCATATCTTGAACTCGATAAATTTCAGGGAATTACAAATGCTAATAAAGGAGATATAGATGCTCTAATTAAAGAGACTTATTATTCTAAAGAAAAATTAAAATTATTCAACAAAAACAATTCACCTTTAGTGATTAGAAATAAAATCACTTATGGTTTTCAGGAAAATATAACAACTCCAAAAGTAATTGATAATAATTTTTATGTAAATCAATTAAATGTTTATTCCCAACAAAAGTTTGATTCTTTATCTAAAGAAGAAGTACTAAATAAATTAATATACCATAGTAGTTTTATGGGAAAAGGAATAACTACAAAATACCGTACAGAGACTAAAGAAGTTAAAGATAATGTAACCATAAGGAAAAAAGTGTTTTCTCCTGTAGCTACTGCTATTTTAGTTGGTGGTATTGTTTTGGGAGTTACTCTTATGTATATTGCCGCACAATCAGGTAATTAACACTCATTGATTAATAATTGTAAAATTAATTTTCTAAATTAGAGAATATATCGAATAAGGTTTGTATATGCAGGAATCAGTAATAAAAAAATCGCCACTAAATCTCCAAAGCACTAAAACCCACTAAAGTATTTGGTGAAATTTGGTGTTTTAGTGTTTTGGTGGCAAAAAAAAGAAAGCACCCGTTTTCACTTAAACTCTTAATCGATATAAACTCTATTAAAAAAAACATATATAACATTATATAATAAAGCGGAGTTTAGAAACCAATAAAACATGCAAACATAAAATTTAGTTGAACAATGTAAAAATAAAATATATTTATTTCTCAATAAGGATATAATTAATTATATTTGTCCCTGTAAATAAGGACATATATGAAGAAAGATTTATTTAAAAACATCATTTCAAACAATCAGGAATACCTTCCCGAAAGGGAAAGCAGAGATTTGGTATTGCCCGTTAACTCTTCTAAAATTATCTCATTAATTGGTTGCCGGCGCAGCGGAAAAACAAGTCTTTTTTATTATACCATCAAACAATTAAAAAATACAGTCGCTGCAAAAAATATTGTATATATTAATTTTGACGATGACCGTCTTCATCCCTTGATGTTAAGCGATTTTCAGTTGTTATTAGATGCGTATTACGAAATGTATCCTGCCGGTAAAAAGGAATTGGTTTGGTTCTTTTTCGACGAAATACAGAACATCCAAAACTGGGAAAAATTTGTAAGAAGGATTTATGATACGGAAAAGTGCAGAATTTTTCTCACAGGCTCATCATCAAAACTTCTTAGTAACGAAATTGCTACCAGTTTACGCGGAAGAACTGTTCTTTTTACCTTGTATCCATTATCTTTTAAAGAATATCTGCAATTTAAGAAAGTCGAAATAAATATACACAGTTCAACAATGTCGGCAATTATTAAAAACCTGTTTGAAAAATACCTTATTACCGGTGGTTTTCCCGAATTGCTTTCTGAGAACGATTTGCAGGAAAAAATTCTACGCGAATATATTGATATGATTATTTACAAAGACCTGATTGAAAGATACAATATTTCAAATATTTTTCTAATAAAATACATGGTTAAATACTGTCTTAGCAATATTTCCACTTTATTAAGCATGAACAAGGTTTTCAACATTTTTAAATCACAAGGAGTAAAAGTTTCAAAAAATACCCTTTACGAATATTTTGCCATACTCGAAGATGCCATGATTATTTATCAGGTGCCGGTTTATTCCCGTTCAATTGCCGTACAGCAACGAAACCCGAAAAAAATCTATTCGGTTGACATCGGGTTGAAAAGAGCAGTTTCGTTTGAGAGTGATTTCGGACATATATTCGAAAACATTGTATTTAACGAACTCCGTAGAAAAACAGAAACTATTTACTACTATAAAGAAGAACAGGAAGTTGATTTTCTTTATTTTGATAAAGAGCAAATACAATTGATAAATGTATGCTATGACATAGAAACCGACCAAACTCGCAAACGTGAATTAAACGGTTTATTTGGCGCAATGAAAAATCTTAAAATAAAAAAGGCAACACTTATAACAAGCTATTCGGAAGAAATTATAAAAGAAGGCAAAATGAAAATTCAAATCACTCCACTTTGGAAATGGTTACTGATTAATAATTAAGTAGAATTTTTAATAAATTAATAATAAAAACCAAAATCTTATGAAAATCAAAATCTTTACCCTAACTTTAATTTTTGCAGCATTACAATCTTTACTCATTAAACATTTATTTCAATGTTTTCTAAAATCATAAGTTTTTTACATGGAAATAATAGATTTTGTGTATATTTGTGGAAGTAAAAATATTTTTTTTAAATTAACAGCATAATTAAACACTCATAAATATTATGAAAACAGTTATTGTAAATATTCCCGAAAAAAAAGAAGATTTCTTTTTGTCTTTATTAAAAGAATTTCGTTATAAATCAAAGGTATTAACCGAGGAAGAAAGAGAAGAGATGGCAATTGCAAAATGGATTAACGAAGGCATGGAAAGCGAAGATGTTCCCGTAGAAAAAATTTACGACCATTTCAGAAAACATGGAGTTAATTGCTAAAGGCACATTTTACAGGGACATCTCTGTATATACGAACCGCCATCTTTTACAGGCAGTACATGATGTGATGTATAATGTGGAAAATGCCAAATCTATTGCCGGAATTAACAACTTAAAAAAACTTCGGAAATTTAAAAACCTATATAGAATAAAGGTTTCGGAAGCATACAGAATCGGATTGCAGGTTAATAAGAACACTATCTGCTT
>JAVHRE010000119.1:0-2105 GCA_036171495.1 Bacteroidales bacterium | reverse complement strand
AGGTTTCGGAAGCATACAGAATCGGATTGCAGGTTAATAAGAACACTATCTGCTTCGTTCGGTTTGGGCACCGTAGTACCTTTTATAAATATTTTCCATAATATTATTGTTAAAACAAATTAAAAATGAAAACAAAAATGAAAACAAATTTGACAATGAATCAATTTGAAGATTTGACAATGAAAAGCCATACATCTTCAAATTTCCAAACCTATGGTGAGCTAAGCGTTGTACTGAGCTTGTCGAAGTATCGAACCATTATCAAATTATCAAATTGGCTAATTGCAGTTCTTTTAACTTTCAACTTTTCACTTTTTACTTTCAATTGCTTTGCTCAAACTAAAACAATCCATTTCGAAACAGATTCTTTTGCTGTTATAAAAGCAAAAGCTAAAAAAGAAAATAAATTAATTTTTATTGATGCTTTTACAACATGGTGCGGTCCATGTAAATGGCTCGCAAAAAATGTTTTCACTAACGATACAGTTGCCGATTACTTCAATTCAAAATTTATTAATGCCGGTATTGATATGGAAAAAGGCGAAGGAATTGAAATTGCCAAACAATACGAAGTATATTGTTATCCTAATTTATTATTTATTGACGGCGATGGAAATGTAGTACACCGCAGTGCAGGAGCATTAAATGTAAAGATGTTTTTACAATTTGCTGATGATGCTCAAAATCCCGAAAAAAGATTCTCTAAATTTAAAAACGAATACGCTTCTAAAAAATCTGATTCTAAATTTTTGTACGAATATCTTAATGTCATTTCAAAAACTTGTTTACCCTATAAGGATATTGTAACTGATTATTTTAAAACTCAAAAAGATGAAGAATTAGCAAGCAGAGCCAATTGGAATATAATCAGAGATTATACTTCGGATTATAAAAGCCGTGAATTTCAATATCTTCTTAATAATGTTGAAACATTTAACAAAACATATACATCCGATTCAGTAAATACAAAAATAAAAAACGTGCTTATAAATAGCGGATATACTATTATTTATAAAAAGGACATGAAAGATGACGATTATAAGTCGTATAAAAATGAAATTTCAAAACTCAAATTTTCAAACATTGACGAAGTCATGTTTCAATTGGATATGGGTTATTACCAGAAAAAAGAGGATTGGAAAAAATGTTTCGATTTAGCTGTTGAAAAGGGTGATAAATATTTCCATAACATGCAGGAGTTTAACAATATTTCATGGAGTATTTACGAACATTCCGATGATGTTAAAACATTACAAAAAGCAGCATCGTGGATGAAGAAAGCTCTTGATAATAAAGAAAGTCAGTTATGGTATATGTATGATACTTATGCATCTGTACTTTTTAAGTTAAAAAATAAAATCGAAGCAAAAGCTGCCGCTTTAAAAGCAATAGAATTGGCTAAAACTTCAGGAGCAAGCGAAGATGAATACAAACCAACAAGGGAGTTGCTTGAAAAAATAGAAAAGTTAAAATAATAAACTTTTTCCAAAAATTTTCAATAAATGTTGCAAGTAATACCAATTCTTAGGTCAAATTAGTCCAAAGGACAATTTGAACTTTAGAATGGTTAATGCCGATAGAGTAGCTGTTTTAGGACTCCCGAATATTCAGGATTATTGGACTATTACAGATACCGTATCGGTATAATTGCTTGCTACAGAATGAAAATGAAATTTCATATTTATTTTTGCTAAATAGTAAAATATCTGTAAATTTACTATGTCAAAAAAAACTAATATTATGACTAAAAGACTATTTTTTATTTTAACTCTAATTTCAATTGCAGGACTATTGGTTTTGTTTACCATAAAATTTTCACATAAAGAAAAACACAGTCAAACTCCCGATGAGTGGCTATATAAACAACGTGCCTATCCATATAAATATTGATTCTAAAGCAATATTTTCTATCAGAAATCAGGCATTAACATTTCAAAACAATCAACAGAAAGACTTGTCTAACCCTTGGACTATGGCAGGTCCAGTAAATATTGGCGGTAGAATTACTGATATTCAAATTTCGCCTTCAGATACAAATACCTATTCTAAATAGAGTCTGTCTATAATATCATAAATAGTAAAAAGTCCCAAATTCCAAATCTCAA
>JAVHRE010000118.1:0-5103 GCA_036171495.1 Bacteroidales bacterium | reverse complement strand
CGTGGCTAATGATGTTCATAAAATAAATATTGAAAGCATGCGTAACATCAGTTAAGAAGTAAAATCTTTTGGAGTTTCAGGTTTGTAGTTAGGTTATTGGGTTAATAATTATTAGGTTATTGAGTTAATAACCAATAACTAAATAACTTAATAACAAATAACTTAATAGCTGATGTTACGCAAAAGTGAATAAGCCCCAAATCCCAAGAGAAGAAAGCCCCAAGGAAAAAACTTGGAATTTGAAATTTGGGGCTTGGAACTTTTAATTTATTTGCATAAGGTGAGTTAATAGTTATTGGGTTATTAAGTTATTAAAAATTAGCTGAACAACGATAATTATATATAATCGAAATATTTTCTCATATTTGCATACATGAGATGTGTTAAAATCATAGTAAATTTTGGTTTTCTAATTTCAACAATTTTAATTGTAAGTTTAAACCACGTATTTTCACAAGACAAACGTTTCGTAGTTGTTAAAGCTGGCTTTGGTTTACCTTATGGTGCTTATGGAGGAAATGTTGAATACCGCTGGAATAATTTAGGAGGATATGTTGGTGCAGGTTATATGAAATCACAAAATTACAGAGATATTTACAGAAATATAAATCTGAATTCAACTTTTAATACTTGCGTAGGTTTAAAATATTATTTTTTAAGACCTATTGACGGATTTAGACCAATATTAGGAATTCATGCAGGTTGGCTTAACAACTATTATTCTAACAAAATAGGAATAACAAATTACAATTATAATGTTTATGGACTTGCTGCAATTGCCGGCTTTCAACTTAGCGAAAATATTGTAAGTTTAGAAATAGATATGCTAATTGACCCCGGCTTTGCAATTTTGCATCCCGAAACTCATCCTTATTATTCCGAAAAATCTTATTTTACGCCCAGCATAGGAGTTGGTGTAAATTTATATGCACTTAGTAAATATTTTAAAGAACGTAAAAAAAGCAAACTAATAAACGAGGCAGATTCTGCAGATGTTGCATCTAATAAAAACACTAATTCTAATAAAAACAAAAATTCATTATTGTTAAAAATCGCTATAGAATGCAACGACACTCTTGGATTTAAAGCGGTTAAAACTTTATTTAGAGATGAGAAAGGAAAATTAGTTGCAGGAAAACAAATTGCAGAAGACACATATATTTTTGTAAGGATTCAAAAAACCGGAGCTATAATTGAGCAATCGTTACAAGTTACATATATAGATTCGTTATCAAAATATATTGAGGTTTTTGTTATTAAAACAAATAACAGAAACGAAAATATCGAAACATTATCTGAACAAATAAAATTGAACAACTTAACAAATTTAAGCGTTTACCAAACAGTTCAAGGGAAAGTTACAATATTTTATTATGGTAACAACCAAAACAACATTTCCATAAGAATAAACGATATAAAGCTTATAGAAAAAAACAAAAAAGAAAATTCGCAGCTTTATTACGACGAAATATTGATTTGTTTATTATCGGAAAATTAAAAAAGTTGAAAGTTCGTAAAGTATTAAGTTGAATAGTTATTTTCAATTTAATAACAGTGGCACGGTTTTAAACCGTGCCACTGTTTGCAATCTAAAACTTGTGAGCCTTTCGGCAGAGTTTATCATGAGCGAAGCCGAAGGGCTCAGGATAAACTTAGCCGAACTATCGGTGTTCCCGCTGTAATGCGGGGCAGGCTTTGTTCTTATTCTTTTTTAAATTATTAGAACTCTCCTTATGTAAAGTAACGAGTATAATTCCCGAAACTGTAAGCATTCCACCAATTACCTGAATCAAAATGGGCCACAATCCCAACAAAATAAAAGCGAAAATTAAAATAACAAAACTTTTTAAAGCTTGAATTATCATAACTTTAGAAGCTGCAATATACTTTAATGCCGAATATTGAGCATAAGCACCTAAAAAAGGTCCAACAAAAGCTCCATACATAGCTACAAAAACAGTTTCTTTTGAAAAAGAAAAATTTTGATTTAACGATAAAATTGCAATAACAGAAAACATAAATAATGCAAAAACTCTTGTTAAAGATAGCAATTCGGGCTTTATTTGTTCAATATATTTTTTTGCAATAATAACATTAATTGAAACCAATATTGCCGAAATTAAAACATATTCACTTCCTGCAACAAACAGTTTATCAATATTTAATGTCCATTTAAAACTAACTAAAAAAGCTCCTATTAAAGCTATTATTATTCCTGTTTTTTCTTTATTGTTAAATTTTTCTTTTAACAACAATGTGCCCAATACAACAACCAATGCAGGTGAAATGTTTCCCAAAAATGATACTATTGCAGGATTTTCGATTAACTTAATTGCTTTAAAAAATAAAGTAGTTGCAATAACTTCGATTAAACCAAATACCGAAAGAACAAAATAAGTCTTTTTAGGTAAAATAAATAAAGTGCGAAATTTGCCACTAAAAATAATTGACGAAGAATTATAAATCAACCCAAAACCATACCACAAAATCCCGAACTGAAAAACGGAAACAAATCCTAAAATATATTTACTTGAAAAATAAGTGTTTGCAGCAGTGAAAACCGACAATAAAGCTAAAACATAACCCCTTGTTTGCAAATTGTCATTAAACATTAGTCCATTTTATTTATTCTATTACGGATTTTTTCAGAGGCATCTTCGTAACCTGGCTTTCCTAACAAAGCAAACATATTGTGTTTATATGCCTCAACGCCGGGTTGGTCAAATGGATTTACATCTAACATATAACCACTTATTCCACATGCCATTTCGAATAAATAAATAAGCTGCCCGATATAGTTTTCGTTTAGTTTAGGTATTTCAAATAAAATATTGGGAACTCCGCCATCAACATGAGCGAGTAAAGTTCCTAATTGAGCCATTTTGTTTACGTAGCTAATTGGTTTGTAGCTAATATAATTAAGTCCATCGGCATCATCAGTCTCTTGGGGGATAGCCAGACTATTGCGAGGTTCCGAAACGGATAAAACTGTTTCAAAAATAATTCGTTGTCCTTCTTGAATATATTGCCCCAATGAGTGCAAATCGGTAGTAAAATTGACACTTGCAGGAAATATTCCTTTTCCAAGTTTCCCCTCGCTTTCGCCATAAAGTTGCTTCCACCACTCCGAAAAATTATGCATACGTGGAGTAAAATTAACTAAAATTTCAATCAATTTCCCCTTGTTATACAAAGCATTCCGGGTAGCTGCATAAATAGCTGCAGGATTTTTCTCGAATGGTACTTTAGGTCCGGTAAGTTCCATCATGTGTCTGGCTCCTTTAACCAAGGCAAAAACATCTCCACCGGCAATTGCAATTGGCAAAAGTCCTACAGGAGTTAAAACAGAATATCTACCACCAATATCATCCGGAATAGAAAAAGTTTTATAGCCTTCTTTTTTTGAAAGTTCGAGCAATGCACCTTTTCTTTCATCAGTTATTGCTATAATTCTTTTTCGTGCTTCTTCTTTTCCATATTTTGTTTCTAAATGATGTTTCAGCAAGCGGAAAGCAATAGCAGGTTCGGTTGTGGTTCCGGATTTAGATATTACAGTAACTGCATAATCGTAGTTATCAAGCACTTCTATTAGCTCAAACAAATAATCTTCGCCAATATTTTGACCGGCATATAAAACAATTGGATTTTTTCTATCGGGAAGTAATGCATTAAAATTATGCGAAAGAATATCAATTACTGATTTTGCACCGAGATACGAACCACCAATTCCCACAACAACGAGCATATCAATTTTACTTCGTAAATTATGTGCAGTTTCGTGAATATCTTTTAATAAATGTTCTGAAATTTTTTCGGGCAAATCAACCCAGCCAAGAAAATCGTTTCCCTTTCCTGTTTTTTGGTATAATGCGTTAATGTTATTTTTAGCAAGAGTGGCATATTTCATAATTTCATTTTCCGAAACTGTTCCAAATACTTGAGCGTTATTAAAAATGATAGGTTCCATATTTTATTTAAGTTGATTTGTTAAAAGTTTAATTTCTACTGAGGGCGAATATCTTTCATATAAAATTCTATATACAGCATGTGTAATGGGCATTTCGATATTTTTTCCGCGACAAATTTCAATTATACTATTTGCTGAGTAGTATCCTTCGGCTATCATGCTCATTTCTAATTGTGCCGATTTAACGGTATAACCCTTTCCTAACATTGTGCCGAAGGTTCTGTTGCGACTAAATTGCGAATAGCTTGTTACTAACAAATCTCCTAAATAAACATAGTTTAAAATGTTTCTGTTTGAAGGTGCAACAACATTTAAAAAGTTTTGTATTTCGCGTATAGCATTTGATACTAAAACAGACAGAAAATTATCGCCATATCCCAAGCCGTGACACACGCCTGCAGCTATTGCCATTATATTTTTTAAAATAGTAACATATTCAGCTCCAATAACATCGTCGGAAGTAATGGTTTTTATATATCTGCAATTTAACATTTCGCATATTGTTAAAGCTAAACTATTATTTGATGAAAGAACCGTTAAGTAAGTAAGTCGTTCCAATGCAACTTCTTCGGCATGAGATGGACCCGATATAAACCCCAAATTATTAAAAGGTATTTTAAATTTTTCGTTTAAATAACAACAAACAGTTTTATTACGCAATGGGAGCATACCTTTAGTAGCAGAAAAAACGTATTTATTTTTAAAATCATTTTCGTTTAATCCTTCAAGGCTTTGCTCAATAAATGCAGAGGGTAAAATAATAAGAATTATATCTGATTTGCTAACGACCTCGTTTGCAGATGAAATAATTTCTACAACACTTAAATCTATTTCCACATCACTTAAATACAATGGATTGTGTGCAGTTTCGATTATTTGTGAAGCCATTTCGGGAACTCTTACAAACCAATATATCTTTTTAATATTTTGTTGAAGAATTTTAATAATTGCAGTTGCCCAACTACCCTCACCAATAATTCCAATTATATGATTATCAGACATCTTTAATTTATGATTTTAAACTTTAAACGTAATAAAAAAAATTACAACTAATATAAATATTATTTAAAATAAATTAATATTAATAACTGATGTTACGCATCGGTATTAATCCCGAAGGGATTTGACAAGGGGGC
>JAVHRE010000117.1:0-5120 GCA_036171495.1 Bacteroidales bacterium | reverse complement strand
CCTAAATCCCTCTCCATCCTTCGATAGTTCGACAAGCTCACTACAAGCTAAGTTCAGAACAAACAGGAGAGGGACTTTTAACGTACTGAAAATGAGCAATAAAAAAGTTATTGACATTTTTTCGAGTAAGCAACATTTTTTAATCGCGCATGTCGTTTATTTCGACTTTAGGATATTTTGTTTTATCAAACGTAAACATTGCATCGGGAATCTCTTTATCTGTATCCATATTAACAACTTCTATTAAATAATCTACACCATCTTTGCCAAATCGTTTCATACTAAAAATTTGCATTTTAGTTTTATCTATTTTTAAAGAAATTTTTATGAAATCTTTTTTAATATCTACAGGATAGAGTTCTATTTCGTATAATGCACGTGCGTTTTCAAACTTTTCGGCAATAAATTTAATTTTGTAACCTTTTTCGTAAATCGTAAACATTTTTGCCGGATTAAGCGAATTATCATCATTGGGGTCGGGGGTAGTAATATTAACTTCGTTGGCATCTTTCATATAACTCCATTGAGTTTTGCCATCGTTAAAAATTACTGATGAAGCTAAGTCTATTTTGTACTTTGTTCCTTTAATCCAGATTGTTCCTTTTTTGGAGTCTTTAGATTTATCTTGTTTGTTGTCTATAATTATTCCAAACCCGGATTCAATAGTCTTATATGCTTTTGTTTTTGCTGAAACTTGGTCGAGAATAGATTTTGCTTTGGGGTCTATTGCTTGATATGTTTCATTTTGACTCTTGCAAATATTAATTGAAAAAATTAATATACAAACAAGTATTATCGTCATGGCGGGTTTTACCAGCCATCTCTTTAATATTTGAAGATGCTGAATCAAGTTCAGCATTACGTTCTGTTGGTTTGAATTGCTAACTATTATTTTTAACATATTTATTATTTTTAAATTACTCCAATTTGTTTCAAATATTGATCCAGAGAATTCAAATCGGTATATAAAACTTGTCTGGCTTTACTTCCTTCATAAGGTCCAACAATTCCTGCAGCTTCCAGATGGTCAATAATTCTTCCGGCTCTTGCATATCCAATTGAAAATCGGCGTTGAATTAAAGAAGTGCTTCCTTGTTGATTTTGTACAATTAAACGGGCAGCATCGGCAAAAAGTTCGTCTTTTTTATTTGGGTCGAAACTTTCAGATGAGCTATTTTCGCTATCGTTAGGTATTTCGGGCAAATAAAGTGGGGTAGGAGGACTTTGTTGAGAAGCAATAAAATCGGTGAGTTTTGTTATCTCCGGAGAATCAATAAATGCACATTGAATGCGAACCAAATCGCCACCAAGTGAAATAAGTAAGTCGCCTCTTCCAATTAAATGATTTGCACCGGGAGAATCGAGTATAGTTCTTGAATCAATCATTGACGAAACTCTAAATGCTATACGCGATGGGAAATTTGCTTTAATAGAACCTGTAATAATATTAGTTGATGGTCGTTGTGTTGCAATTATTAAGTGAATTCCAATGGCTCTTGCTAATTGTGCTATTCGGGCAATGGGGTCTTCAATTTCGTGTCCGGCTGTTAGAATTAAATCTGCAAATTCATCAATAACAACCACAATATAAGGCAAATATCTATGTCCTTTATTTGGATTTAACTGACGTTTAATGAATTTTTCGTTGTATTCTTTAATTGTACGAACCCCACCAGCTAATTTTAACAAATCATATCTGTTGTCCATTTCAATTGTAAGCGATTGTAAAGTGTTTTTAACTTTCTGTACATCAGTAATTATTGCATCTTCGGCATCGGGCAATTTCGCTAAAAAATGTTTTTCTATAATTGCGTAACTCGAAAGTTCAATTTTTTTAGGGTCAATTAGTACAAATTTTAGCTCAGATGGGTGTTTTTTGTATAATAAAGAAGTAATAATAGCATTTAGTCCAACTGATTTACCTTGTCCGGTTGCACCAGCTACTAATAAATGAGGTGAGCGGGTAAGGTCGAAAACAAAAACTTCATTTTGAATAGTTTTGCCAAGTGTTACAGGTAAATCAAATTTAGCTTCCTGAAATTTAGATGAACTAATAACAGAACGCATAGAAACTATTTCGGGATTTTGATTTGGAACTTCAATACCAATAGTTCCTTTACCTGGAATTGGAGCAATAATTCTAATTCCCAGCGCAGCAAGGCTAAGTGCAATGTCGTCTTCAAGATTTCTGATTTTTGATATTTTAACGCCCGGTGCGGGAACAATTTCATATAATGTAACAGTTGGTCCAATTGTAGCTTTTATTTTATCTATTTGAATGCCATAATTTTTAAGTGTATCAATAATTTTATTTTTATTAGCTATAAGTTCCTGTTCACTAACTTCTGAATTTGATGAACGGTGGTCTTCGAGTAAATCAATTGGTGGAAATTTATAGTGTGATAATTCTAATCGTGGGTCAAAATCGCCCATTGATGGCGCTATAACTTGTTCTGTAACTTCGACTTCTGGCTCCGCTCCTTTTCTTTCGACTGTTAATGTTATATCGTTTGGTGCTTCTGAAGGTATGATTTTAATATTAAAATTATCTTCAGTTTCATTATTTTCTTCGTTTACAACATCTTCTTTTTCTTCATTATTTACTGCATCAACATTCTCATTTTCATCTTCTATATTGGTATTTTGCTCATCTGTGTCATTATTTAAATCGAAATCGTCATTATTAGCAGAGGTTGAGTTTTTTGTTGGAATAATAGCATCTTTTGATTTTCGTAATACTTTTTTAAACCATTGTAAAGCATCGCGGAATGCAAATATTATAAATGTGAATGCTGTAACACCAAGTATAAAGAAAGTACCAATTTTACCAACAGCAGAATTGAGCCATTTGCTAATAAAAAAACCATTGGCACCACCTAAAACAAACCAATGTCCTTCGAATAAATATCCTAAAGCAACTGAAAACCATAATGTTAAAAATATTAAATATTTTGTTGTCTTACCAAAAGGTAAAAATTTGTAATTCAATAAGTAAAATGAAATTAATATTAAAAATAACAAAATAGAGATAGAAGGTATTCCAAACCAATCGTGAATAAATAAATTTGAAATATATGCTCCGGTTTTTCCTGCCCAATTATCAACTGTAATGTTTTCATTGCCTAATAAAGAAAACCAGTTAATTGTTAATTTGCTTTGGTCGGTTTGCCATGTGAAAAAATATGAAATAATTGCAAAAAGTGAAAATAATGAGAAACAAAAAATAAATATTCCTAAAACAGCTTTAGTTCGAACGTCTGTAACAAAAGCAATAGTTTTAGAAATAAAGTTTTGTTTTTTTTCTTCAGTATCTTCAGAATCTTTTTCGGATTTCTTTTTTTTCTCCGTCATATTTTTAACATAAAAAATTGCCCGAAAGTGATTAAATTAAAGCAAAAAATCCTCTCATTAAGAGGATTTTTATAATTTTTTTATGAACAATTTATTTATTCGCCACCACCACTACCCATCATTTTTTTAAATTCTGTCATTGACATTTCCTGGTAACCAGTTGGAACAGTAAACATTGAGTCTTTTACTTTTTCTTTTTTCACTTCTTTTGCAGTAATTAACATATTTATTTCACCATCTTGTCCACTAATTTGGGTATATTCGAGCATTACTCCATTAATATCTTTATAAGGTGTTTGCCAGTTAGCATTTTTAAGGTTAATTTCATCTGTAATCCAAATAGTTGATTTTTTGCCATCTTGCGTAAAATCTGCTTTTTTGCAATTATATCCGGCAATTGTTTTTGTTTCGGTTCCAATTACAACTTCTGCTTTTGCAATTGCAGCAATACTACTTTCAGTTTCTTCTTTTGTAGATTTTAGTGCCATTTTTTGTCCCATCATATCAATTAATACAACTTGCTCTTTAGTTTCGGCATTACTTATAATAATTGCCGAACCCATAGAAGTTTTTTGTTCAATACGAGTTTTTGCACCATTATAATACATAATAATTTCTGTTGGTAATTGAGCAGCAACCTGAGCATCAACTTCGCCTTGAGTTGTAACAGAATAAGTAATGCTTCCAACAAAGTCGGAACTCTTTTTTTGAGCATTCAAATTAGTTGAAACTAATAAAATTAGTGATAATAAAAAAGTTAAATTGCTTGATTTCATAAAGATATTTATATTTAGTTTTACATTAAATTATTGATTGTTTCTATCATTTTTTCTTTTGGAACTTTAACAAAACCTTCAGGAACTATAAATTCATCGTCATTAATGTTTTCTTTTGTTACTTTTTTTGCAATTAAGTGCATAGGAATTTTTTGAAAAGACATTTGAAACTCCAATAAAACACCATCAACCATTTTAAAAGGGTTGTTGCAGTTTGGGTTTTTAAGTTTTATTTTGTCGGTATAATAAACAGAAAATTTTGCAGTATCGTTAACATATACATCGTATCTTTTACATAAATATCCTGCAATTGTTTTAGTAGAATCGGAAGGTTTTAATTTAAAGTCGGACATTTCATCAAAACCAAAATTAGGACCATCCATTGTGGTTTGATAAAAATACTTTTCGTTCATTATTTTTAGTATAGCTTGACGTGTGTTGTTGTCGCGGTCGGCTATTCCAGCCATCTGAAAAATTCCCATCCAACCTTCAATTTTTTGAATAGATTTACCTTCTTTAAATTTTAATGTCATGGTTTTGGGAAGCAAACTAATTAAAGGATTATCTTTTTCGTTTTGTAGGTAAACAATATCATATTCAATAGCACCTTGGTCGAGTTTACCCGAAAAATTTGATAAATTACACGATAAAGTAAATATGAGTATAAACACAAAGCCAATAGCACTTTTAGGGGTAATTTGCATGTTATTTTTTCCTTCAAATAATTAAGCAAAATTATAAAAATATTTTAATAGTCTATAAAAAAAATAAAAAAAATAAATTTTCGGCATTTTTCATCCGACAGGTATCGAATTTAATAGTTCAACGGATTCGATACTTCGACAAGCTCAGTACAACGCTTCGCTCACCGCAGGCAGGCTCACTACAAGTCTGTATCTGCAAAGAATAATGGTTTACCCCGTTGGATAAACATAATTATAACTGATGTTACGCAAAATTAAAATCCGATAGCATCGGACTGGCTGTTGATTA
>JAVHRE010000116.1:0-5169 GCA_036171495.1 Bacteroidales bacterium | reverse complement strand
GGCGGGCTACTCGATTATAAACAGGCGATTTGTTATTGTTGTCCTGCGTGCTTTTTGAGTTTCGTTTTTGTAGGTAGGCTTTGAGCGGTTGCATTGAAAATTTAGTTTTTTTGAGAGGGGATTTTTCTTTTTTTGTCTTTTATAGTAATTGTCAAGTTGCAGAGAAGCTAATACAAGGCGAGGGCAGGCAAGAAGTGAAACCTCTTTTTGTTTTTTTGACCTTTAAAAAATACTTTATTAAAAAAACAAAATGTGGTTGAACTTGTGTGTATAGGTGTTTGTATTGTAATTAAACCAAAATTTAATGTAAATGAGCCAGAACACATAATAAGATAGCCAAATAAGCGATTAAGTGAGCCAGAACATGTTTAAATTCGTCCAGAAGATGTTTAAGTACAGCCAGAACAGGTTTAAATTTGTCCAGAAGAGGTTTAAGTACAGCCAGAATAGGTTTAAACTTGTCCAGAAGAGGTTTATGTGCAGCCAGAACAGGTTTAAACTTGTCCAGAAGAGGTTTGAGTATAGCCAAAATAGGAATAAATTTGTCCAGATGATGTTTAAGTACAGCCATTCGAACTTTGCGTATTCTCATTTGAACCTTGCGTATGGTTATTTGTAAGTTGAGTATGCTTATTTGAATCTTCGACTACGCTCAGGGTGACAGGGGGCTTATCTTTTCTTTTTAGGGACTTTTATTTCGAGTTTTGAAATTAGTTTTAGAATTAATGCGAAATAATTAACTTCTGAAACATTCGCTTTTCTTTTGTTTGTACCTTAATAAGATACATTCCTGTTGGAAATGCCGAAGTATTAATTTTTACTTTATTTTCTGAATAGCTTTGTTGTTTTAACAATTTACCTTCAATTGAATAAAGTTTTATTTCTTGTATGAATTGCTCATTATCTGTTGTTATTTCAAAAGAAGTGTTGGCTGGGTTGGGGTAAATGTTTATTTTTTCAGTAGATAAATTATTTTCCTGTATTCCTACAAAACCGCATGTATCGGGTGTTAAACCACCGCTATATTTTGCAAACCAATTTACCGTATCACCATCAATTGTAAGTCCAGATGCTATATAAATAGTATCTTTAAATATTGTCATTGCATTAACTGTATTATCAAAAACTCCTGGATAACCGCACCATTTTTGACCATCCCACACAGCTACATGCGAGGCTGGTGTACTTCCGGCATAATTAAAAAGACCACTGATATATAATTTACCTTTATATATGAGCATATCATAAATAGTTCCAAGAGTACCCAGATTTCCATAAATACCCCATGTACCACCTCCCAATTCTTCCCATTGCTGTCCGTCATATGTCATAATAAAATTTCCGACATTACCATTTTGTTTATAAAACATTCCTGCAACTACAAGTTTTCCATTATAAACAAGCATTTTATTTACATCGGAATACGAACCATGTAAACCACCACCAACAACTATCCAGTTATTTCCGTCGTATTTAACTATATCACGAAGTGAAAGGTCGTTTGTATTAAAATTACCTCCAACATATAATTCGTTATTATATTTACAAATATCAAAAATCATATTAGGATTATTAGTAAAAGGATCAAATGTTGGTAAATTATGGACATTTTCCCAATTAATACCATTCCACTTTGCTAAACCATTAGCTTCAATAGTTCCACTACTATCAAATCCACCAACAGCATATAACTCATTATCAATTACTCTTAAATTCCAAACAGCGTTATTAAAGCCATCGCTCATTGGTACCCAATTAATACCATTCCATTTAGCAATATAACTACATTGATAATTATTGTCTATATTATTAAAGGTACCTCCGATAATAATCTCATTATTATAATTTATTATACTATTTACAGTTCCATTAATAACACTATTATTATAACTTAAAATTGAATCATTTTTCCAACCACAAAATCCATAAGTAGGTATATTATTTACTTTGAAAAATTGACCACCAGCAAATATTATATTATTAATAGTATCACTGCAAAGCGAATGAATAGAACTGTTAAATATAACACCGTTTGATTTCCAATTCTGAGCATTAACAAAGTAAACATTCATTAAGGTTGCTATTAGCAACCATTTAACTTTTAAAGTAAACATTGTGATTATTGTTTAATAAAAGTTGATGAATATGTATCTTTATTAACTTTTAACCTTATAAGATACAATCCTTGTGATAGTGTTTTAATATTTATGCCCTTAGGATTATATTTACCTTCTAATACTTTTTTGCCAAGTTGATTAAATATTTCATAATCAGTTTGCAATTTAATGTTATCTATAAAAATTGATTCTTTAGAAGGGTTAGGATAAATATTTATTGTTTTATCATTTAATAAATTTTCTTTTACGCCAATTGGAGCACCCTGCAAATCAAATTCAGAAATTGTAGAAATTGAACCTAATACAGAAGATGGTGATTGATTACAATAAGGATTAGTTGTTCCGGGGCATTCATACGGATAACTTGTATTGTATGTCCATCCTGTTAAAAATAGTTTATCGCCCGAAATTGACATACCACCGCCAAAGTCGCTGTTATAATCAGGTAATGTATTAGCGTCAGCTCCACCGCCAAATAATGTTGACCAGTAAATATTATTATTAAAATCGAAACCTAATAAAAACATATCAGCCGAACCATTGCAACCGTCATTATATGAATCATCATAAAAACCCGTATATGGCAAAGTTGTGAATGTTAAACCAAACAGTTTTTCAGTAATTCCCAATACATAGAAATTATTATTTTTATCAATACTACAGTCTAAATATTTATCGCGCCAAAGAGCAGGACTAAGGTTAAAAAAATCACTGCTCTCATTTGTTTGCCAGCCATAAAATGTTGACCAATGCAAAGCTGTATTTAAAAAATTTGCAATGTAAATATCAACATCACCATTTATCTGTGATTGATGATAACCGCCATTATTGTTACAAATAGAAATACCTGTTGTTTCAACGCTACACGATTCAATTCCAGTGATAACACCATAAGATGGAATTCCGGCAATATATACAGATTGTTCATATCCAACAGATTTAAAATAATTATTACTTACTACAGCCTGAACATCGTTTAAATATGGAATTAATGTTGACCAAGTGATAGTATTATTCATATTAATACATGTAATAAACCCTGATTGTCCGTTATATGAATTATTTGAGGTTACAAATTCATTAGGCAATCCTGAACTTACTGCGGGAAAATTAGTTGATGTTGAATAACCCACAAAATAAATATTATATTCGCCATAAACAGATGAATTACCAATAGTCATATCTAAAACATTTTCGTTGCCGCTACCGCCAAAAAAGGTTGAATATGTTAATTGATTGTTTTGATTAAATTTTACAAGATAAACATCATCGCCTCCATTTGGCTGAATACCGCTACAAACAGATAAGCCACCATTTGTTGGGGCAATACATGAATTTTCAAAAGTATTTGTTGAAGTAGTTAATGCAACATATACATCACCATTTTCTAATATTTTTATTGATTTGCCTTTATCGTTTCCGGTACTTCCAATATAAGAAATCCAGTCAGGTATACCAATTGAATTAAAACGGGCAATATAAGCATCCTGATTCGACTCTCCATTTGCATAATTTTGGTTTTGATAATAGGTTCCGTTATTTGGATTTGTTAATGGTCTTTTTGGTATATCATTACTACCTGTTGAACCTACAATATATACTAAATTGTTAACCGGATTGTAGGCAACATCGTAAGCATTGTCGAGACCTGAACCACCAATAAAAGTTGTAAATTTATGCTCATAATTAACATCTATTTTAGTTAAATAACCATCACTTTGACCACCTTGAAATGTAAATAATCCAGATGTATTTGGAAAATTACTTGAAAATACCTGCCCTACGGTATAAACATTACCAAAAGGGTCGTTACAAACACTATAACCATAATCGCCGGGGTCAGAACTCATACCTGTTGTGTGGTAAGTACTCCATAAAAGATTTTGGTTTGCCTGTGGTTGCTGTTGTTGCAAATGTCCTTCATCTACCATAATAACCAAAGGAAATGGTCCGTTCCATGTTCCTGTTGTTATTACAGCTTTGTTACCGCTTTGTAATGTCCATGTAGGCTGCCAATTTACAGGTATAATTTGTTGCCCAAAGTTTACCATATAAGCATGGGGTTGCTCAAAAGAAGTACTGCCAATAGAAGAAGTAATTACAAGTTCACCATTGGAGTTTACCTGCAAATTGTTTTGCCCGGCGAAAAGCATAGCAATGTCTTTGGGGTTTGCTCCGGGTTTTAGCACAAAATACATTTTTAAACCTGCATTGTTGCTGTAATAATGCAAATCAATATTCGGGTAAATGTTAGGAATAAAAAGTCTTTCGTTTCCTTTTACGCCTGTTATTCCCTGCGGGCATTGAGGTAAATAATAATTTGTGTAACCTGCTGTTGTATCAATTGGAAATATTGTTGCAAGTTGGTTGCAGTTTGCAAATGTCATGTCAATACGATGTAAAGTATCAAGTGTTGCCTGTATCATGTCAACTTTTGCAAAAACGAATGATAATCTTTTTGGAGTAAAAAACAAACCCGGATAAGTATTTGGAACATAATATTTAATTTCGGGAATTAAAGCATTATTTGTATTTATTAGTTGTCCTTTGTTTTTTATATAATCGAAACTGCTTTGGCGGGGTTCGTTGTATAAGTCAATTGGTTTGTAAACAAAAGTCTGTGAAAGTTTAACTGTAGTGTAATCAAATTTTGATATACCGTTTTGAGTTTGCCCTGTTAAAAAGATTTGTCCCTGTGCATCAATAACCATATCGGTAGCGGCATCAATTCCGTTTGCCTGTCCGTTATAGGTTTCGTCCCAAACCATATTGCCAGTTGCAGTAAGCTGATAAAGGAGCATATCACTTGTATAGCCAGCTTTTACACTGCCACAAACATATAACATATTGTAGGGGTCAATAGCAATTTTATTTATTACTGTTCCAACAGCAGCGTTATCAGAAAGGTTAGTAGTGTATTTATTTGTCCACGATAAAGTTCCCGAAGATGTATATTTTAATGTATGATATTCGTACAGATTATTAAAATTATAAGCCTTTCCGGTAACAAAAATATTACCTGAATTGTCTAAAACCATACTTGTAGAAAAAT